>JBDRPB010000185.1:0-13501 GCA_043809485.1 Pseudomonadota bacterium
AATTCTTAAGCAGGATACGTCGGAAGCATACAGGTTGTAAAAAGTTGAATTGCCGTTCATTCTTCTGAGGGCCTTTACAGCAAAGGTTTTCCCGGCTATACAAAAATTTTTTTGCTCAATTTGAACACAAAATTGTTTATAAGGTACTAATTCCTGAATTCACTGGCCAACAAGGCTCTTCCTGGAGGAAGCAATTGTGACCATTTTGAGTACAATTCAGTTTGAAAGGGACTAACTCTGAAGATTTCTCATGATTTTTTTGTTGCACTGTTATATCATAAATGACATATTCAACCGGTGTTAGAGGCTTATAGGCTTAATCGCTGCACGTCGCTAAAAAGGGGATTATTGGTGCGAAGGATATGAGATGAACGCATAAAGTCATTGGGCTATTTTATGCCTTGAGGGGGAGATGGAATCCTTCTTTAAAGTCAAAAGACCTGAAGAGGTTTTCAGAATTATCGATCAATTTGGCCCTTTGGGGGAAGAAACAATTCCCCTGGAAGAGACCCTTGGTCGTGTGCTTGGTAGAGATGTGACTTCCTCTGAGGACCTGCCGTGCTTTGCCAGGTCAGTCATGGACGGGTATGCGGTGAGGGCCAAAGATACCTTTGGCGCCAGTGAAAGCCTCCCCGCCCTGCTTGAAGTTACCGGTGAAGTTCTGATGGGGCAGATCCCCAAAATGGTTGTCATAGAAGGGCAGGCTGTAAAGATCCCCACTGGCGGGATGTTACCTGAAGGTGCAGATGGTGTGGTTATGGTGGAGTATTGTCATCTTCTGGATGAAACCACACTTGAAGCCAGCCGGGCCATATCGCCCCTTGAGAATGTCATTCAGCCTGGAGATGATTTCAAAGCAGGGGCCACCGTCCTCAAAAGGGGGCACAGATTACGTCCCCAGGACCTGGGGGTGATGGCAGGACTTGGTCAATCAGAGATCTCTGTTTACAGAAGACCCAGGGTGGCCATCATATCCACTGGCGATGAAATCGTGTCCATCGATGATCCGGCCCGGCCTGGACAGGTCAGGGATATCAACCGGTATACACTGGGCGCATTCTGCCATCGGTTTGGGGCAGAACCAGTTTACTCGGGCCTATGTTCGGACGATTTTGACTCCCTGAAAGAAATGGTTGAAAAATCCCTCAGACTTGCGGATACAGTCTGGATATCTGGTGGGAGTTCTGTGGGAACAAAAGACCTTACCCTTAAAATCTTTAAAACGGTAAAGGATTTTGAACTTTTGGTACATGGCATTTCCATCAGCCCTGGTAAACCAACCATTATTGGAAGATCCGGCCCCATACCAGTAATTGGCTTGCCGGGCCATGTGGCTTCGGCCCTGGTAGTTGCGGAGATCTTTTTAACACGACTGATTACAAGACTTTCAGGCCAGTTAGATTCCTTTGGTGGGCTTCAAACCCGGGTCGAGGCCGAACTGACCCGGAACATTGAATCGGCGAGTGGCCGGGAGGATTATATTCGCGTAAGGCTGTTCAGGGATGGAAAGACCTTGTTTGCCGAACCGGTCTTCGGTAAATCCGGCCTGATTTCAACACTTGTTGAAGCTGATGGGCTTATCAAAATAGGCATGAATACGGAAGGGCTTTATCAAGGTCAGAAGGTGACGGTAGTGTTTCTGTAAGTATTATTGTTTGATGTGTGTTTCGGAGGTACACGGTGAAAAGACAGGTCTATCTCTCAATGAAACCCCTCCAGGAGGCTAAAGAATTATTTTTTTCCCGATTTGGCCGGGATAAACGGACGGATATGGAGACGATCAGTATCGAGGATGCTTTGGGCCGCATCATTGTGGAACCTGTTTTCGCAAAACGATCTTGTCCCTCTTTTCATTCCGCAGCTATGGACGGCATCGCTGTCCGGGCAGAAGAGACCTATGGGACGACGGAAAAATATCCCAGGACCCTGAAGGTCGGCCGTGACGCCGTGTGGATAAACACGGGTCAGCCACTCCCTGAGTCATTTAATGCGGTGATTATGGTGGAGAAAATCCATCAGTTGGATAAAAACCATCTGGAAATCCGGTCCTCTGCCTATCCCTGGCAACATGTCCGAAAGGTGGGTGAGGATATAGTGGCAACCCAGCTACTCCTTGCGCAAAACCACAGAATCCGCCCATTTGACGTGGGGGCGCTCGTCGGCGCTGGTGTTTTTTCAATCAAAGTCTGGCAAAAACCGCGTGTGGCAATTATCCCAACAGGCACAGAGCTAATCCATTATAGAGATGTTGAAGAGAAAGACACCTTAAAACAAAACAAGATTATTGAATACAATTCTTTGGTGCTGGCAGGGCTTGTTCGGGAGTGCAATGGTATTCCGATAGTTTATGGTATTGTGCCGGATGTTGAGGAAAACATACGAGAGGCCGTGAAAAAAGCCATTGAATCCGAAGCCCATGTGGTCATTATCAACGCAGGGTCCTCTGCAGGGAGCAAAGACTTTACAGCCAGTATCATCAATGAAATGGGGGAGGTGCTGGTGCATGGTGTTGGGATGATGCCGGGGAAACCCACCATCTTGGGCATAGTGAAGGACAAGCCTGTTGTCGGGAATCCCGGGTATGCTGTTTCTTCAACGCTTTCCTTCGAGCAGTTTGTAAAACCCCTCCTTTACAGGCTTCAGGGTCAGCAACCCCCTAAACCTGACACCGTTAAGGTACAGCCATCCCGGGATATCCCATCCAAGCTGGGAGTAGAGGAGTTTTTGCGGGTTAATATCGGCAAGGTGGGCCCGAAATTTGTCGCCACGCCACTGCCAAGGGCCGCTGGCTCTATAACTACTCTTACAAGAGCCGAAGGCATTATCCGTATTCCGGCATTGTCAGAGGGCATCTCGCAAAACGAGGAAATCGAGGCAGAACTCCTTGTGGAGGAGGAAGACCTCCTTAATACCGTTGTCATTATCGGAAGTCACGACATTAACATTGATATCCTGGCGGACGAGATCCGCCGGCAAGGACACAATATTCGCATTTCATCCGGAAATGTGGGCAGCCTTGGCGGTTTGATCGCCCTCAAGAAAGGGACTTGCCACATGGCAGGTTCGCACCTTTTGGATGCGGAGACCGGGCAATACAATATTTCCTACATCAAAAGATATTTGAAAGGAGTGCGCATCAGTCTGTTTCACCTGGTTTTGAGGGATCAGGGCCTTATTGTGGCCAAGGGTAATCCAAAGGGCATTAAGGATATAGAAGACCTGGCCGGGAGTGATATTGTCTTTGTCAACCGCCAGGCAGGGTCAGGGACCCGAGTCCTTTTTGATTACAATTTAGGTCAACTTGGCATACAGCCCAGTGCTATCAAAGGGTATGACCACGATGAATTCACTCATATGGCAGTGGCGGTTGATGTCCTGAGTGGTGCGGCCGATTGCGGAATGGGCATCTTTGCAGCGGCCAGGGCGTTAGACTTGGACTTTGTTCCAATGGTGAGAGAACAGTACGACCTGGTAATCCCGAGCGCAATGGTAGAGCAGCCCAATATTAAGGTGGTATTGGACACGATACGGTCCTGGCATTTCCGGGAACGGGTAGCTGCCTTAGGTGGATATGATCCTTCTAAAAGTGGAGAACTGTGGAGGGAGATAGGGGAGTAAAAGATGGTACCGCTTAGATTGAGATCAAGACAATGGATTGTTGATGAGTATGACCGCATTATTATGGGTGAAGGACGAAAACAGATACTGGAAAACATCGAGAAAACAGGGTCTATAAACCAGACAGCCAAGATAATGAAGATGTCCTACAAGGGTGCGTGGAGTAAAATTAAGGCAACTGAAAAGTACTTGAAAGCAAGCATTGTGCATGCGGACCGCAAAGAGGGCACCCGTTTGACCAGGGAAGGAAAAGAGCTCCTGAAAAAATATGGCCTTTTGAAAAAAAAATGTGTAGAGGAAGATAACAGGATTTTCAGCAAGATATTTGATAAGGAATAGAATTGTTGAGCAGAAAGAGTAGGCAAACCGGGGTGACCCCTAAAAATGAATTCAAGAACGAATAAACCGCCCATCATCTCTGTTGTAGGCCTGTCCGGGACTGGGAAAACCACCCTGCTTGAAAGGCTGATCCCGGA
The DNA here is from genome assembly GCA_043809485.1 of Pseudomonadota bacterium. Lineage (GTDB taxonomy): Bacteria > Desulfobacterota > DSM-4660 > Desulfatiglandales > Desulfatiglandaceae > 4484-190-2. The sequence goes on from JBDRPB010000185.1 coordinate 4,095, forward strand.
ACTAACCCGGCGCGGTTTCAGGGTGGGAACCGTCAAGCATCACAGACACAGATTTGAATTGGATCGACCTGGTAAAGACAGTTGGCGGCATAAGCATGCGGGGGCTTCGGTGGCCATTGTCTCGTCTCCGTACCACATAGGAATGATCATGGATGTAGACCATGATCACCGGCCGGACGAACTGGCGCCTCTTCTTTGCAGTGTTGACATCATTTTGACCGAAGGGTATAAACAGGATTATAATCCTAAAATAGAGGTTTTTAGGCCAAAGGCAGGTGGCGGCGAACCGATCTTAAAGGGTGACGCGCATTTAGTGGCCCTGGTGAGTGATGCTAAAGTTGATCTTGATGTCCCTAAATTTTCGACTGATGATATTGAGGCGTTGGCCGATTTTTTAATTGACAACTTCAATCTTACCCCGACTGCATTAACTCAGCATCTGGAAGCCGCATCATGACAAATGCCAGTAGCATCTCACATAGGTAATCATCAAATCGGGAAGGGCCTTTACCCAGGATTAAGAAAGGAAGTATCCCGGATCCAAAACCTGAATTGCTGCGGTTATCCGGGAAAGATGTTTTTTTTACGAACCATGTGGTATAAAACATAGGCGATTGATGAGGTCATAATGATAACTATTCCATTCATTACGCAGATTCCAGTGGGCATTTCATTTGAAAGTGCCTTTGCCCATGACGTTGTCCAGATGATCATCCATGCCGGTCTTATGGTGAAATTGGTCTTGTTGGTTCTTTTCCTGTTTTCCATTATCTCCTGGGCAATTATTTTTGCAAAATACAGATTGCTTCGAAATGCAAAGAGTGAAACTGCAGATTTCATGGAGATGTTTTGGGAAAGACGGGATTTAAAAAGGATATATGTAGCGTGTGAGGATTTAAAGTTCAGCCCGGTGGCCCGTCTTTTCAGGGCTGGATATGGCGAATTCAATCGGCTCAGGAAAATTCAGACCTCTGTAAACTCCCAGGAGGGCTCACGAGCCCCAAGTGGGGAGGAGCCTTCACGGTCCGAGCAGGTCATCATGGATAATTTGGAGAGGTCGTTGAAAAAGGCGAGTATTGACCAGATAAACAGGCTGGAGCGGGGCGTAAGTTTTTTGGCCACCACAGGGAACACTTCTCCGTTTATCGGGCTCTTTGGCACAGTATGGGGAATTATGGAGTCCTTCAGAGCAATAGGTCTCAAGGGTTCAGCCAACCTTGCTGTGGTTGCGCCGGGGATCTCAGAAGCCCTCATTGCTACAGCAGCTGGGTTGGCCGCTGCAATACCGGCAGTTGTGGCGTTTAACTATTTTACCCATAAGATTTCAGCGCTTGATGCAGAGATGGATATTTTCACATCTGATTTTCTGAGTACAGTGGAAAGGCAGTTTTTTAAGAGACATATGGGTGTCAGAACGCGCATATAGTAACATTTTACATCACATGAACTTACCATGAATCAAAGGGGCAATAACAAGAAGTTTATGTCGGAGATCAACGTCACGCCACTCGTGGATGTGATGCTGGTGCTTCTTATTATTTTTATGGTGACTGCCCCTATGATGATGCAGGGTGTTGATGTCAATCTCCCGAAAACTACCACCAAGAATATCAAGACCCAAGAAGAGCCTTTGATCTTGACGGTCAATAAAGAAAAAGAGATTTTCATAGAAAACCACCGGATCAAACTTGAAGGCCTGGAGACAAAGATACAGAAGATCTTTCAAAATCGGAGAGACAAGGAAATTCTCCTGCGGGCGGATAAAGAAGTACCTTATGGATTCGTTATAGAAGTGATTGCGAAGGTCAAGCAGGCTGGCATAGACAAACTGGGCATGGTTACCGAGCCTTTGGACTGATTCCTATGGAAGCCTTGTGGGGCGACCCCAATCTTAATAATCAGGTGGAGCCAAAATGGCGCATAATGCTCACCATATCCCTGGTTCTTCACCTGGCTGTCTTTTCCTTGATTTTCTTCGTTCCGGAACACATACCGACCCGGAAGATTAGAGGCACGGTCTATGAGGTCAATCTGGTGCAATTGCCAACCAGAACACCTGCCGAGGTAGAAGAAAGCGCGAAGGCGAAGTCAGGAAAAACCATTATCAGTTCAAAGAAAACCACTCCTGCAAAGCGCATTATCACGCCGAAAAAGGAGGAAAAACCGGTAGTAATTGCCAAGAGAACCCTCTCAACGCAAGAAAAGAAGGCCAAGGAACCAGCAGTACCCCCTTCTCAGCGCATTGAAAAAGCTCTTTCAAAAATAGAAAAGAAAGTAAAATCGCAAGAGGAAGACGCTTCCAGGCGCATCGACCAGGCCCTGTCAAAAATCGAAAAAAAGGTCAAAGCAGAAGATGATGATCATGTTAGCAGGGCAATTTCTGAACTGGAACACCGAGGCGTAGGGACGCCCGCCAAAGGGTTTGCGGGAGGCCCACCTGTTACCGGCATGGCCATAGAGTTATACAAAAGAGATGTCGAGGACTGGATAAAGAGCCACTGGTCTTATCCAGTTGCCCTGAACAAGGAAGACCTTGAGGCCATCATCGTAGTCAAAGCAAAAAGCGATGGTAGTATTATAAAGTGGTGGTTTACAAAAAAGTCATCCAATGTCATATTTGACCAATCCGCGTTAAAGGCTGTTGAGCAGTCAGACCCATTACCGATGTTTCCGCCCGGCTACAGGGTGACACATGAAGAATTTGAAATAACTTTCAATCTTAAGGAGATGGAAGACTGATAGTATTCCGGAGGTTCCTGATTTTATGCATTCAAACCTGAAGGTCCCCTTTTTCGCAAAGGGCGCTACTTTCCCCCTTTGCTGGCTGGGGATTTTGATATTTGTCTCTCTTTTGCTTCCAACGCATTGTTTTGGCAGGATTTACATAGATATCAATGCCCCTTCTATAAGGAAGTTCAATATTGCTATTCCGGATTTCAAGAATCTGAGCCGCAATAACGAGAACCCGGAGCTGGTCAGAGACCTGCCAGGTGTTATTTCAAATGACCTTGACTGCAGTGGGTATTTCACTCCCATGGATAAAGAGGCTTTTTTGGCTGACAATGATGCATCTTCGACACTGGAAGATGTCCGCTTCAAAGACTGGTCTGTGATTGGTGCAGAGCTCCTGTTGAAGGGCAGCTACACCTGCATAGGCAGAAATGTGGAAGTAGAGATCAGGTTGTTCGACGTGTTTTGGGGGCGGCAGATTCTCAGTAAGCGGGCATTGGGAGATATCAGCAGTTACCGGAGCCTAATGCATCGACTTGGAAACGATATTATCCTTGCATTAACAGGGCGGGAGGGTATCTTCCTCACAAAACTGACATTTGTGGGAAATGCCTCGGGACATAAAGAGATTTATATGTGCGAATATGACGGGCATGGTGTGCAGCAAATAACTACGGATAAAAGTATTTCGCTGCTGCCGAGGTGGTCTCCTGATGGAAAAAAGATTATGTACAATTCCTATAAAGATGGTGGCCCCCTGCTGTACATGAAAGATGTCAGCTCGGGTACGGTAAAGCGAATTTCAACCAGGCCAGGATTAAATATCGGCGCATGCTGGACCCCCGATGGCCAAAGAGTGGCCTTGACCCTAAGTAACAAAGGCATTCCAGATATATTTATCATTGACCTGAATGGAAAAATCATCAAACAGGTGACTAACCATTGGGGGATTGATGTTTCCCCGACCTTTTCACCGGACGGAAACCAAATAGCCTTTGTCTCAAATCGGTCAGGGTCACCGCAGATTTATCTCGTGGATCTGATCAGTGGCAGAGAGGAGAGGCTGACCTTTGAAGGCAATTATAATACATCTCCCGCCTGGTCATCCCTGAACCGAATTGCCTTCGTATCACAGGATGCCGGGCATTATGACATCTATACCATGGACCCCAACGGTGGCCGTTTGAGAAGGCTTACAGAGGATGGAGGCAACAACGAAGATCCCTGCTGGTCTCCTGACGGAAGGTACATCATATTCAGCTCCGACAGAAAAGGTCCTTATAATCTATATCTTATGAATGCAAACGGTCTGAACCAGAGAAGGATTACATTTCTTAAGGGTGATCAGACAGCTCCGTCGTGGGCCCCATAGTGTTCACCCAGAAAAGGCCAAAAAAAGATCTTTAATTTAATAAAAATAAAGTATACATATATTTAAAATACTTGAAATAGACTAAAGGAGATGTTAATAATTCATAAATTGAGAGATTTGATAACTTTTTTCTTGCAATAGGTATCGATTTGAGGGTAAATAGTGTTTACTGTTGGGCCATGAAGTTAACCTTAGAGCCATTTTGTTAGAAGTTTAACATTTTTTGTTTGGTATAAATCAATAATTTAGGAGGTAAAGAGAGTATGGGAAAAAAAATGATGACCGGCATGATTGTCTTGGCCTTTATTTGTTCGTCCTTTTTGCTGATGACATCCTGTGCAAAAAAACAGATTCAGGTATCTGAGCCTGTTCAACCGGCAACTCAGGAAATGAAGGCTGGGGAAGACGAGGCTGCCAAGGCAAAGGCTGCGGAAGAGGCCAAAAGTGCGGCCGAACAAGAAGCCAGGGCGGAGGCCGAACGGCAGGCCAGGCTTAGAGAACTTAAGGTGGCACAAACATTGGCTGATGAAATCCGCAATTTTGAATCTGAGAATATCTACTTTGCATTCGACAGGTCGGATTTGACGGATGAGTCTAAGTCCGCTTTGAGGGAAAAAGGGAACTGGCTTCGGGCTAACGGAGACTATTCCGTTAACATTTCGGGCAATTGTGACAATAGAGGTACCGCCGAATACAACCTCGCTCTGGGTGAGAGGAGAGCACACGCGGCAAAGAAATTCTTTATGGGCTTAGGAATCTCGGAAAATCGTTTGGCAACAATCAGCTATGGCGAAGAGAGACCGGTCGATCCAGGGCATAACGATGAGGCCTGGACAAAGAACAGGAATGATCAGTTCACATTGACTAAGTAATCACCACAAACATTTGTTTAAATGGTTAATTGTGATTTGTGAAGCGATCTCATCAAAGAAATGGCTTTGATGTAAGATAGAGATGTTAATCAAACGCGCCGGCCTGTGTAACAGGCCGGCATATGTTCTTAGTAACGTATTGAGAATATGACACTACCAGTATCATACAAAAGGGGCTTAATTCATTTGGGGGTATTGATTTTTTCACTCATTCCCCTTTCCTCCTGTGTGACTTCCCAGCAGGATCTTCTGTATGTGAACGATCAGCTTGTGGCGCTGAATTCCAGAGTAAATAAAATTGAAGAATCCATGGGCACAAAGCTCTCCAGCGAGCTGGATTACAAGTTGGAATCGGTCCGTGACAGCCAGGCTGAGGCTGGAGCTGATATTGACAAAATCAGAGGAGAAATACAGGCCCTGTCAGGCCGTGTGGAAGACAACAGTCGCTTGGTAAAACATACCATTGAAAGGGATATGACCAACCAGGATGCCTTGAAGGAGAAACTGTCTGCACTCACTGCGCGACTGACCGAACTCGAATTAGAGATGAAGCAGTTACAGGGACACCTCGGTCTCAAAATGTCAGAGGGTCAGAGAGAGCAATTTGCGCACAAGGGCCCTTTGGAACCCAAAGAGCCCTTAAAGAAACCGCCGGTTATTGAAGAAAGTCCGGCCCTTTCCGAAACCCAGCTCTATGAAACAACACTTGAAACCTACAAAAAAGCCCAATACGATCAGGCCCTTATTGGCTTCAAGAGTTTCATTGAGAAATACCCCAAGTCAGACCTTGCCGATAATGCTCAATTCTGGGTTGGGGAATGCTATATGGGCTTGAACCAGTATGAGCAGGCTATTTTGGCGTACCAGGAAGTGATAAAAAAATATCCCCAGGGGAATAAAGTGCCCAATGCCATGCTTCGACAGGCCTTTGCCTTTTACGAGATAAAGGATAAAGTCAGCTCAAGACTTCTCCTGAAAAAAATCATAAAAGAATATCCAGACTCAAGCGAAGCCAAGATTGCCAGCGCTAAACTCAAAACACTAAACTGAATGCGGATGCCTTGTACAGGGAGTTCATGGCCGGATATTCGTTTGGTAACGATCTGAGATATCCCACCCTAAATAAGTGAACCATAAATCTTCCCAAAAATTTTCAATTCCCGCGCTACTCAAAGCCAGCGAACATACAACAATGACCATACTGGCTGTTATTGTTGGACTTGCTGGTGGTTTTGGAGCCATTGGTTTTTGCTATCTCATAGAATTCTTTCAATCAATTTTTTATGGATCTGCAGGCAATTTGATTGATGCGGTTCAGTCGATCCCATGGTATTTCAGGATAGGGATACCTGCCGCGGGAGGCCTTTTGGTGGGGCCTCTTGTCTATTTTTTTGCCAGGGAGGCCAAGGGGCATGGAGTACCAGAAGTCATGGAAGCAGTTGCCCTTAGAAGCGGTATCATAAGAAAGCGGGTTGTCTTTATTAAGTCTCTGGCATCTGCAATATGCATCGGCACCGGGGGATCGGTTGGAAGGGAAGGGCCGATCGTTCAAATAGGCTCTGCCATCGGGTCGACCATAGGCCAGGAGCTTAAGGTCTCCGCTGATCGGATTAGAACCCTGGTAGGTTGCGGCGCAGCCGCTGGTATTGCCGCCACCTTCAATGCCCCCATAGCCGGTTCGATGTTTGCCCTTGAGATCGTCCTGGGAGACTTTGGCCTGGCCACATTCAGCCCCATTGTCATCTCCTCAGTTGCGGCTACTGCTGTTTCCCGCTATTTCTTAGGGGATGCTCCGGCATTTATTGTTCCTGCCTACGAACTGATAAGTGCGTGGGAACTCCCCCTGTATGTTATCCTTGGCCTTTTTTGTGCCTTGGTTGGCGTCACATTCACAAAAGTACTTTATCGCCTGGAGGACATATTCGACGGTCTGAAATTCCCCGAATACCTCAAGGCTGTTCTGGGGGGATTGATCCTGGGTGCTATGGCGCTTGTCTTTCCCCAACTGTTGGGTGTTGGGTATGAGGCCATTGATCTGGCCCTTATGCAAGAGCTTTCCTGGTGGTTAATGTTTCTTTTGGTTCTGTGTAAGATACTGGCCACATCCATTACTATTGGTTCAGGAGGTTCAGGTGGCATTTTTGCACCTTCGCTTTTCATGGGAGCCATGGCGGGAGGATTTTTTGGGACCGGGGTTCATGCTATTTTTCCCGGTATGACAGCCTCTCCCGGAGCATACAGCATCGTGGGCATGGGAGCAGTGGTGAGTGCAACAACTCATGGGCCATTGAATGCCATATTGATTCTTTTTGAAATGGCCGGTGACTACAAGATAATACTTCCACTTATGATTGCGTGCATTGTAGGCTCCCTGGCAAGTGGCCAGCTTTTAAAGGAATCTATCTATACATTAAAACTGGCACGGAGGGGAGTAAACATCAGGGCCGGAAAAGAGGTGAATGTCTTAAAGTCAATCAGTGTAAAAGACGTGATGAATCCGGCAGTCGAGACCATTCCCGAGAATCTAAGCCTTGGAAAATTAGCAGAAAAGATATCCAAGAGCAAATACAACAGCTTTCCTGTTGTAGATGATGAGAGCAATCTGACAGGCATGCTCTCATTTCTTGATTATCATGGGGCGGTCTTTGATGAGAACCTGAAAGACCTGGTGGTGGTAAAGGATCTTGCCACAAAAGAGGTTGTTACCGTGGCCCTGGATAGCAACCTCTACAGTGCCCTTGAAACGATCACCTTGAAGGATTTTTCTATTTTGCCCGTGGTGTCTTCAGATAATCCCTTAAAATTATTGGCTCCTCATACGAATTTGTGGGTAGGAAGTTCATTTAAAAACTTGAAAGCATGAATCAAATCCAATATTTCCTGTTGGTGACAATCCGATAGGAAAGGAGGATAAGATTCATGCTCGTTGAAAGTATAGTCCGAAAGACCTTGGGACTCAAGAGACATTGCGTCAAAAAGGTTACTGAAGAACATGGTGAAATAGTGGTTTATCTGTTTCCCGATAGAAGATACAGGGTTGTTTGTTCTTGTTGTGGTAGCAAAGGGCCTGGGTACGACACGTTGAAGGAAAGACGCTGGAAGCATGTTCCTCTCTGGGGTATCCCCGTCACCCTGGTTTATTCGCCCAGAAGGGTCGAATGTATTGACTGTGGCATTAAAGTGGAAGCGATCCCCTGGACTCAAGGGAAAAGCCCGCTCTCTTTGCCTTTGAGTGTGGTCTTGGCTACTTGGTCCAAGATGGTGGCTTGGAAGGTGGTTGGTCAGATCTTTGGTTTCCATTGGAATACAGTCCGTAAAGCCGTTAAAAACGTTGTCGACTATGGTTTGGCAAATCGAGACCTTGGCAACCTTCTCTACATAGGAATCGATGAGATCTCCCGCAAGAAAGGGCATGTGTATCATACCCAAGTGTATGACCTCATAGAGAAAAGACTTCTCTGGTCAGGAGAGGATCGAACAACTGAAACATTAGACACCTTCTTTGATTATCTGGGGAAAGATCGTTGCGAACTTATCGAAGCCGTGTGCTGTGATATGTGGGCGCCTTATGTTGATGCCATCAAAAAACGTCTCCCTAATGCCCTCCTTGTCTTCGATAAATTCCATATTGTTCGTCATCTCCTGGATGCTGTTGATAAGGTCCGAAAAGAAGAAGCTCAAAAACTCAAATCAGAGAATCCGGAACTCCTTAAGAAAAGCCGATACATCTGGCTGAAAAACCCATGGAATCTTACAGACAACCAGAAGGTTAGACTCAGCGATCTCGAGAAGCTCAATCTTAAGATAAACCGGGCTTACCTATTAAAAGAGGCCTTTCGAAAGTTCTGGGATTACTCCTATCCAGCATGGGCCAAAAAGTACCTCAACCAATGGTTCTGGTGGGCCACCCATTCCAGATTAAAACCAATGAGAGATTTCGCCTGGATGATCAGAAGGCACCAAGACGATATCCTAAATTATTTCAAAGTCCTTATTGATAATGGGGCAGTAGAAGGACTCAACAATAAAGCAAAGGCCATCAGCCACCGAGCATATGGCTATCGAACCGCTGAAACATTCAAACTCGCACTTTATCATGGTATGGGGAAGCTCCCCGAGCCTCAATTAACCCACAAATTCGTATGAGGAGCCGAATATATTGTCTATAGCAACTTCAGTCCAAAACCTTTGATATGTAGGATTGTCTCCAGTGGCCAAACCGGCACGTGGTGTTGCAAATTCCCCGAGCGAATCAGTTGAACAAAAAATGTACCTCACCCTATCACTCACCCAATACGCAATTGGCGATCCGGGGATTTTCTTGAAATCGGCTGCAGAGGCGTAGAATGGTTCAGATTTTTTGGCTTTCAGTTCAGCTTCCTTTTCCGCTTCATTTCTCCCGTTAATGAGTCGCAGATAAGCTCCTTTGTGCT
>JBDRPB010000186.1:0-8784 GCA_043809485.1 Pseudomonadota bacterium
ACCGGGGATTTCTGGGCCGCAGATCCTGCATGTTATTTGAGAGATGAGGAAATTTTGTGAATTTAAAACAACAATCCCTGAATACCTGAAAGATTTTTATGTTTTGATGATCCGCTCTTCTTGTTTAACAAGCTGTAAATATTTAGTTTTGCCTTTTGTCTTGTGTATTGTATTCTCAGAGTATCAAAATATATTAATTTCCAATTTTCGTTTTCGAAATGCTCTCTAAAGAGCGGAGAGGTCAGCTTATTCTTAAATTGACCTTCCCGTTCCTCCGGCAATACCATAAACTTGTCAACCTCCTCATTTACATTAGAACCGCGCATTAATGCGCTTGTCATAGTAGTCGTTGATTCCACTTCAAAGACAGCCTGAATCTCCTTACCCTTTATCCAGATTAGGTCTATATTCTCAATCGCCTTCTGGTTCATTGCATTAACAACCTTCAATTGTTTAACCGTCATATACTCTTTGAGGGTCTTCCCTTTTGCCACGACCCCGCTGTCTGTTTCACGCTGTTCTCTTTTGCCGATCCAGATATCATACCCCTTTTTCTTTCCAACAAGGGCGAGGATTGCAAGAATTTCACTGTGCTGGTTGACACGTTGCCGGATTTCCGGTTTCAAAAGCCAGTATCCTCCGGAAACCGGCCTTGCATATATACTCAGGGCATCCTTGATACTCGTGCTGTCAGATGTAAGGGAATTGGGAAACTCTGTGCTTACGGCATCCCACATCTCGGTAAACGTTACCCGGCCAGTCTGAAGGAGCTTTCTGTAAACCGTCTGCTCCACCCTTTCTGTCAATGGTATTTCGTTCAGCCTGGGCACAATGGAAGCATCCTTAAACCACCAGAGCTTGCCCTCAGCACTACCCACCTTTACTGGAAGTAAAACAAATTCCTTATCAAGGTGTCTTTTGAGCACTGTATTTATATCGAGCCCCGTATGCAGACTTCCGAAAAATCCATGTTTTGCGAGCACGGGGTCTATGTAGTTAATAATAATTGTGTACGGCGTAGGCTCGGCCCTCTCAGCCAGGAGGCCAATAGTTGTCTCAACAACAATATTTTCAAATCTTACCTCGTCAATCTCCTCGGGTCGGCCAGCGACAGTCTGCACCGGCGGCTTTTTAAATCTGAGGTAAAAGTCACCCTGGGCTGACCCAAAAGGTTGCAGCATTGCCTTGGCCGAAACCTGGCCGAGCGGCTGATGATGGACCTTTTGAAATTCAAAACCTGAAAATACCCCTGCCCTGATTGTGGCATTACGTACCTTGAAGGTAGGGTTGTGAAAGGTAAGCGTGAGATAATGCTCGTGCTTTAGGGCCTTAAACATCTCCTGAAAGCTGGATGACAGAAGGGAATGATAAACCGTGAAGTCTTTGTGCTGGCGCTCATTTCTAATGATCTCGTTTGCCACAATCTTCTTGAGATAATTGCTGTTCATCTTAAGCCACGATACCCACATATAAGAAAGCTCACCAAATTGAATCGAGGCATCGTAAGGTGGATCTGTGAAGATATAGTCAACCGACTCTTCCGGCAGTCTTTTCATAAGGTCAAGGCATGAGCCATTGTATATGTAGACATCTGCTTTGCCAGAAAGGAATTGCTTTAAAGAAGACGCGATCTTAACATCCTTAAAAATCTTGTTCGTCTCGACCTTTGCCTTTAAAAGACCCTGATGACCATTAATAGCGCTGTCAAACTTATTCCAGACATTTTGCTCCATGAAATTGGTAGCGTGCCAGTAGCTGTGCTGAGTCCATCCTGTTGAAGAAAAAGCGGTGTGATGACTTGTCGGTGAAGGGTTGCTGATTGCAATCATACGACTGCAGAGATGTACCATCGATGAAAAAGCTATTCTTAAGAAATCCCTCAACTCCTGTTTGGGCTCTTCTTCTATGGCCTCCATGAGCCACGCAAGGGCCTGAAGGTTTCTCTTGGTAAAGAGTTCATCTACGGATTCGTATTGCTGTTTTTCTTTAAACGGTCTGCCATCTGGATAATAAAAAGGGTTTGAAGGATACCATTCCTTTGTCTTTCCTTTCTCAATCTTTTGAAGGAGATCTTTATCATATGCATCAAGTTTGCAGTCCCTTTCCTGTCTGTCCCCACAATAAGGACATGATTGATAGCGGATCTCCACGCTCGCATCTTCTTTCCATATCGCACAATCAAATATGACCTTTTTGTGGCAGTTACGGCATCTGGTGACATAGAGGCCCTCAATCTTCGCCTTTATCTTCTCTTTTACCCGTTGAAATGCTTCATAGAGATGAACTTCATTTACCGGTTTGATGGTAAGACGTGTAATCTCGGTAGCAATGGGAATCAGATCGCAAACAATGGCCCTCCTCCCATTTCTTAATGCCTCCATTGCGGTAATGCCGCTGCCTGCAAAAGGGTCAAATACAATGCCGCTTTCCGGACAGTAGGTCTTTATATATTCCCCAACCACATTCCATGTCTTCCTTGACCAGTACTTGTGCCAGAGATACATGGAGGTATGGGCAAGCGGAGGGATCTGACGGTTTAAGTGGCTCCCATGTTCCTTTCCCATTGCGGAAGTTTCTGATTTTCTTTTGGCTTTTAATCTATTCCTTTTCAAGCGCCCTCACAATTCTACGCGCCACCTCAATTGCAGCGACTATTCTGACCACCCTTACATCACCCAGTCCCTCAATCCTTGCCATCTTCCAGAGTTTTTGCCCCATCAAACCGCCTATGGAACCAAATTTGTTCAATAGATCTTTTGAAAGGTCTTTCGCCGTCTTTTTTTTGTGTCTGCCCCCGATGAGAACGGCCAGAACATCCGAATCGGATAGTTCCGGTAACTCCAATTTTACAAGCCTCCTGTTAGGGAGTTCCCACTTGTTTTCATCAAATACCCTTTTTGCTATTTCAAACGAAGCCGCAATCCTCGCAATCTTGCCGTTTTTAAGACCTTTAAAAATTGAGAGATCGGAGGACGTTTTTCCCAGTAGCCCGGCGATTGAGTAGTATTTGTCCAGCAATTCCTTTGCAATGGCTTGCGCACTCCTGCCTTTATACCCGCTTCCAATCAGAATGGCGAGGAGATCTTCATCTTTCAGTGCCATTGGACCAAGTTCAATGAGTTTTCCGCCCGGGTGATCCCATTCTGTCCTGGGTTTTTCCAAACGTACCTCCTTGTTTCGGTAAAATCAATTCTCTCCAGGGTGAAAGCAACATATTATAGAAGCCCTTGTGTGTCAAGGAATCAATCATCACAAGATATGGTATTAGACTGAATAATTGCAAAGTTGAGAAAGCCCATGCTTCTTCACTGATTTGTCGACGAGGTGCTTGACAAAGAAAGTTAAAGTGCCTAAAAATGCTTAAAAGAACAGTGGATACGCTCAAACGTGTTGGTGGCAGGAGCAAAGATCATGACCGTTTAGAAATGAAAGGAAATTTATGATTATACGACCGCGCAGACTTAGAAGGTCTCCTGCGATTCGGGAGATGGTGAGGGAGACAAGTCTTACTGTAAAGGACTTCATTGCTCCCCTTTTTGTGAAACACGGCCAGGGTATAAAGGATCCAATCTCCACAATGCCGGGTCAGTATCAGTTTTCTGTGGATACTATCGTGAAGGAGGCCGAGGAGTTGTGGGGCCTGGGGATTCCCTCTATTATCCTTTTCGGCCTGCCAGACAAAAAGGATGCGGAAGGAAGCAGGTCTTGGGCTGAAGACGGTATTGTACAACAGGCGGTTTCGGCCATTAAAGATCGACTTGCGGAAATGGTTGTTATTACTGATGTATGTCTATGTGAATATACGGATCACGGGCACTGTGGGGTTATTAGAGGCGGTCGGATCGAAAATGATGCCACTTTAGAGTTGCTTGCCCGTCAGGCCGTATCCCATGCCAGGGCAGGAGCCGATTTCGTTGCGCCTTCTGATATGATGGACGGGCGCGTGGCCGCCATCAGGAAGGCCCTGGATGAGGAAAATTTTCAAGATATCGCCATTCTTTCCTATGCGGTGAAGTATGCCTCTGCGTTTTATGGGCCTTTCCGGGAGGCCGCAGATTCGGCGCCCCAGTTTGGAGATCGGGCCAGTTACCAGATGGACCCTCCCAATGTCCTTGAGGCCCTGAAAGAGGCTGAATTAGATATGGAAGAGGGCGCAGATATCATCATGGTTAAGCCGGCGATGCCTTACCTGGATATTATCTCGCGGGTGCGTGAAGTGAGCCTGCTTCCGTTGGCTGCCTATAACGTCAGTGGCGAATACGCCATGATAAAGGCAGCAGAGATGAATGGTTGGCTGGACGGTAAAAGGGCCATGATGGAAATGCTTACCTCTATTAAGAGGGCAGGAGCGGATTTAATCCTTACCTACTTTGCCAAAGAAGCGGCCGGTCTAATGAAACCTTGAATTTATTTAGGCGCAAATGGATGGAGTGTTGCGAATAAAAAGAATCATGTATATCCTGTTAATCCCGTCAAATGAGTATGGAAAAGCAACCTGCACATAATAACCAACTGCGGATCGTGGCCTGGGAGGTTACACGAAAATGTAACCTGAACTGTGTCCATTGCAGGGCTGGGTCTGAGCGGGGTCCCTATCCCGGAGAGCTGGATACGGCTAAATGTCTCGATATTCTGGAACAGATCAGGCGTGTGGGAAAGCCTATTGTTATCCTGACCGGTGGCGAGCCCATTTTAAGGGAAGATATCTTCGATCTGGCTGAACGAGGCACCCAATTGGGCCTGCGTATGGTAATGGCCACGAACGGCACGCTCTTTACCCCGCAGATTATTGAATCAATGAAGGCCTCAGGAATAATGAGAGTCAGCATCTCCATTGATGGCTCAAATGAGAGTCAGCATGATCAGTTTCGAAAGGTCCCTGGCGCCTTTAAGGCAGCCATGGATGGAATCCGGTTGCTCAGAGAAACCGGGTTTGAGTTTCAGATCAATACCACTGTAACCCGGCATAATGTGGAGGATATCAAGGATATTCTGGATATGACCGTCCGTCTTGGAGCAGTTGCTCATCATCTTTTTTTGCTGGTACCGACAGGCCGTGCAAAAGAAATGATAAATCAGGAGATTGATGCGATGGAATATGAAAAACTACTGCGCTGGTTTTACAACATGCGAGATAAGGTCCCGCTTCATCTGAAAGCGACCTGTGCACCTCACTATTACAGAATCCTGCGTCAGGAAGCCCATGCCAAAGGTGAGAAAGTTGATTTTGATACATATGGCCTCGATGCGGTAACACGCGGTTGCTTAGGCGGGACAGCATTCTGCTTTATTTCCCATGACGGCATTATCCAGCCCTGCGGGTACCTTGAGCAGAATTGTGGTGACCTGAGAAAATCATCATTTGAATCGATTTGGCAGGATTCAGAGATCTTCAATCAGCTCAGGGATTTTGCCGCTTACAAAGGAAAGTGCGGTCGATGCGAATATCTCAGGTTTTGCGGGGGCTGCAGGGCCAGGGCTTTTGAAGCTACCGGAGATTTTATGTCAGAGGAACCATTATGTGCCTACCAGCCATCCGGGAAGGCTGCACATGGATGATACAGACAAGCGTATTTTAAATGAGATCCAGTCGGATTTTCCCATTGTTCCTTTACCTTACCGTGAGTTGGGAAAACGACTCAATTTGTCTGAACATGAGGTCATTAGAAGGGTAAAAAAACTCAAGGAAGAGGGAATTATCAGGCGTCTTGGCGGTAATTTCCACTCCGGCCGCCTTAACTTTAAAAGTACGCTATGTGCGGCCAAGGTGGCTGAGGAAAAGATTGAGCGTTTCGTTGAGGCGGTAAACCGTTACCCAGGCGTCACTCACAACTACTTGAGAAACCATATATACAATATCTGGTTTACATTTATTGCTCAGGACATGGCCTATATCGATAACGCACTAAGAGAAATATCTGAGGAAACGGGGGTAAAGGAGATCCTGAATCTGCCTGCCGTAAAAACATTCAAGATCAGGGTTGATTTTGAGGTCTAATTGGAATTCTCCTCATACAGTTCAAGGATAGCCTCCTTTTGTTCTTCACTCATTCTCCCCACCTCTACAAGGATATCTGCAATACCATCTTTGCGAAGCGGGTCTATGGCAAGGATAACTCTGTTGGTTTTTCCTTGAGCACTGAAAAAGGTATAGCTAAGGGTAAGCTCTGATTTTTTAAGGATCTTAATGTTCGACCGCCCAAAGTAAATGAAATGATAGCTCAGGGCTATGTATAAACTAAGCGCCAGGCCGCCCCACACAATGATCTTTTTCCAAAACGGCATAGTAAAACCTCCTTAATCAAACAAAAAAATACGATGTTAATCTTAACTAATTGTATCCTTTTTGTCAACAGGTTTGTGGGATCCTCCGCGGTACCATCAAAAGGGATTTTGTCTTCTAAGCAAAACACAAAGCGGTATGTCAAATAACCCAATATGACCCGTTCAAGTTGAGCCTGCCTTTGTACAAAACCTTTATTGATCATTTGAATATAAAAAATAATCAACAGGTTAAATGATCTAAAGATTTGGCTTTATGAAGTGGC
The DNA here is from genome assembly GCA_043809485.1 of Pseudomonadota bacterium. Lineage (GTDB taxonomy): Bacteria > Desulfobacterota > DSM-4660 > Desulfatiglandales > Desulfatiglandaceae > 4484-190-2. The sequence continues at coordinate 6,549 of JBDRPB010000186.1, forward strand.
ATCAATTTTGCTCGTGATCCATCAAAGAAAAAACATTGGTAATTACTTTTAATCAAGAAAGGGGATTTTAATGGGTACCAACAACCTGGTTTTCCTGGAGGTCATAGAGTGGTTTGATGAAACAGGCAAAGAACTGGTGCACAGGATTCCGGAGCAGGGCTCAGGCGAGATCAAATTCGGGGCCCAGCTTATCGTCCGAGAGAGCCAGGCGGCCGTGTTCTTTTACAAAGGTAAGGCCTTCGATGCCTTCGGTCCCGGCCGTCATACCCTGAAAACAGCCAATATCCCGGTTCTTACGAAAATTCTGGCCATACCATGGGGAATGACCAGTCCGCTTCGCGCTGAGGCGTATTTAGTCAATATGAAGGTCTTTCCAAACCTTAAGTGGGGCACCAGGGATCCGGTGGCCTTTAAAGACTCGGAACTTGGACTTGTCAGGCTTCGTGCCCACGGGGTGTTCAATATTCAAGTGGTTCAGCCAATCCTGTTTATCAACAGCCTGGTGGGGACCATGGGCAAATACACAACTGATGAAATCGAAGAATACCTCAAACGTGTGATTATCTCTCGCCTTAACGATTATCTGGGCGAGAAACTGGACAGTCTTTTTAGTCTACCCGGGCAGTACGATGAGCTCTCAGTAGACCTGCAAAAACGCCTGCAAAAGGATTTCAGTCGTTTTGGCCTGGGTCTGACTCAGCTCTATATTACCTCCATTACCCCGCCCGCTGAAGTGCAAAAGGCAATAGACGACAAGAGCCGCCTCAGTGTGATCAAGGATCTGGACAGATTGGTCAAAATGAAGGCGGCCATGGCCATGGAAAAAGCCTCAGAATCGCAAGGAGATGCTGGCTCGGGCCTGGGCATGGGTTTGGGTTTCATGATGCCAGCCATGTTTGCCGAATCGTTCAGGCCAAAGTCTGGCGGGGATAGCCCCGGGACTGGGGGCGGTGCCGGCGCCCAGCCCCAGGATATTAACTGCCCGGACTGTGGTCATGCCATTCCCAAAGATGCAAAATTTTGCCCCTATTGTGGACACCAGCAACTGGTTTTTGATAAATGTGTTAACTGCGGTAAAAACTTACCGCCTAACGCAAAATTCTGTCCCAAGTGTGGACATCCGGCGGATGAAAAGCCAGCCCCCAAATTCTGCCCACACTGCAAGACCGAAAATCTACCCGAATCTGTTTTTTGCAATCAGTGTGGGGAAAAACTGGCATAAATGGGCTTTACTGTTGAGCAGGATTGCCCCCAATGTGGGGCGCCTATTGAGCTGGACGAAACCGACCGTCTATTGCGCTGCCCCTATTGTAATGTAAAAACCTTCCTCTTCACCCCGAATTATTTTCGCCTAATTCTGCCCCACAAGGCCCCGGGTAAGGAGATCTTTTATGCCCCATATCTGCGCTTTAAAGGCAATGTGTATTACAGCAAGGCCATGATGGTGGGGCACCGTGTTGTGGACATTACACACGTGGGGCTACCGTTAAAGGGGATTCCCGCTTCCCTGGGTCTCAGGCCGCAGACTATGAAAATGAAGTTCGTCACACCTGATACAGAAGGATCATTCCTGAAGTTTTCGCTTAAGGCAAATGACATCCTGGCAAGAGCGGGGAAGCTATCCTCGGGAATTGCATCTAAGCAGATTTTTCACCGGGCATATATCGGGGAGACCTTAAGCCTTATTTATCTGCCTTTGTTTCTGGAGGGAGGCAGGCTTTTTGAAGCCATACTAAACAGACCCCTTGCCAGGTTTTCGCAAGATCAGGACGTCTTTAAGCAATCTGTAAACAGGAACCACCGGTGGAAACTCACTTTTTTGCCCACCCTGTGCCCGCAGTGTGGTTGGAATCTGGAGGGAGAAAGAGATAGTGTAGTCCTGACCTGCGGCAACTGTGAAACTGCCTGGGAGGCGTCAAATAGCAAGTTCGTGCAGGTAAACTTCCTGAAAGTTCCGGGGAAGGGGGAAAACACTGTTTATTTGCCTTTCTGGAAGATATCTGGTGCAACGGCCGAGGGTGTGAAAATTAATTCATTCGCCGATTTTATCCGGCTGACCAACCAGCCCAGAGTTGTGGAAAAGGAATGGGAAGGCCAGGATATGAGCTTTTGGAGTCCGGCCTTTAAGATCCGACCCAAGGTTTACTTAAATCTGTCAAGGCAGTTTACTATTTCACAGGAGAATTTCCGGACAGAAGAGGCAATCCCTAAGAAAAACCTTTATCCTGTGACGCTG
>JBDRPB010000187.1:0-3693 GCA_043809485.1 Pseudomonadota bacterium
CCCATCGATTTGTCCTATGATCCCGCTAAATATATTGTAACCGTTCACGGGTTCAGAGGTTCAAAGGTTGCATTCTTATCACCATACGTCATTTTGAAAACGTTTTGTACGGGAAAACCGACCGCTTCCACATCCCCACAAGCCTGCCCGCCATTGCCGACCTCTTGGGATATGCCCGTTCTGTACATGACAGGCGAGGCAGGCGGGTCTGGAACATGGTATTTGGCAATTATGTGGCAAAACCAGCATGTTTTACGAGGACTTCGGGTTTTGAATTTTGTCCTTGTCCCTAACGTTGAATCCCGCTTTCAGCGGGAAACCCTGAACCTGTGAACGCTTACGTGTTTTTCAATAGTCAATAGACAATAGTCAATAGTCAATCACAATTCCCCCTACTCATATCTAATCGCCTCAACCGGATTCAACTTCGATGCATGCCACGATGGGTAAATAGTCGCCAGAAAGGATATGACCACCGCAGAGAGGGAAACAAGACACACATCCCAAAATTCAACCCGGACAGGAAGCGTGGTGATATAATAAACGTCTGAGGGCAAGCTGATAAATTTGTACCTGGCCAACAAATGGCAAATGCCCAAACCGGAGGCAAGGCCTGCCAATGTGCCAACCAGGCCCACTAACAAACCCTGAACCATAAAAATAGTCATGATGCTCTTCGCAGAAGCGCCCATGGCTCTCAGGATAGCAACATCTCTTGTCTTTTCCATGACCACCATTACCAGCGTGCTGATAATGTTCAGAGCACCAACCAGTACGATCATGGTCAGAATGACAAACATGGCAAATTTTTCCAGCTTAAGCGCGGAAAAGAGGCTTCTATTCATCACCTTCCAATCCTTGGTCCAGTACGGGTTGCCTAATGCATTTTGAATTTTTATTCCAACCTTGTCTGACTTGTATACGTCTTTGACCCTGACCTCCAGGCCGCTCACCCGATCTCCAAAGCCCAGAAATGCCTGGGCCTCTTTGAGGGAGACAAACACCATGGAGGCATCATACTCATACATACCGGAATCAAAGACGGCCGTAACTTTGTATTTTTGTGAGTTAGGGACCCTGCCCAATGGCGTCAATTTCCCTTCAGGTGAAATCATATTCAGAATATCGCCAGGGTAAGCACCCAATTGTTTTGAAAGTTCACTGCCGATAATAATGGTGGGCAGTCCGTCCCAACTGCTTTTTAGAGATGATAATGAACCATCTTTTATCATATTCTCGATGCTCAAAACATTGCCCGCTGTTTGCGGGTGGATCCCCCTCAGAATGGCACCCGATACATTTCCTGACCTATTGACCATAACCTGACTATGTATAAAGGGAGTTGTCGCAACCGCGCCTTCCACCTGGCCGACCCTTCCAGCAACTCTCTTATAATCGTTGAAAGCACCCTTATAGCTCAACACTAAGAGATGTGATTTGACCCCTAAGATTTTAGACATTAAATCCGCTCTAAAGCCGTTCATCACAGATAGAACAACCACTAAGGCCATCACACCAATCATGACCCCCAGTACTGAAATCACCGTAATTACAGATATGAAGGCCTGCTTTCGCTTGGCCCTCAGGTATCTTATACTAAGAAATAGTTCGAAAAACATGCGCAAACAAAACCTACTTCGATCTCATCTGAGGGAACAGGATAACGTCTCTAATGGAAGGAGAATCGGTTAGCAACATTACGACCCTGTCAATCCCAATGCCTTCACCTGCTGTGGGCGGCATCCCGTATTCAAGGGCCCTCAGATAATCCTCGTCCATGAACAGAGCCTCTTCGTCACCTGTTTCCCGAAGGGCCACCTGGTGCTCGAATCTTCCCCGCTGGTCCACAGGGTCGTTTAATTCGGTAAACGCATTTGCTATCTCCCTGCCTCCGATAAAAAGTTCGAACCTATCTGTGATATTCGGGTTTTGATCATTTCGCCGGGAAAGTGGCGACACTTCAGTAGGATAACCAATGATAAAGGTAGGCCTCATCAGCTTTGGTTCCACCAGATGGTCAAAAATCTTTATAAGTATCTGCCCATGACCGTCTCTTTCAGTCAGTTTTATTTGGCATTCCAAAGCAAAATCCGCAGCGGATTTCTTGTCGTGTAAAACCGCTCCTTTCACACCTCCCATATCCTCTAAGGCGTCGAACAACGTTATCCTGGGCCAGGGTGGAGTGAAGTCAATGGTCTCCCCTTGATATTCAATAATGCTTCCACCACAAACCCTCTGAAGTACCTCGGTGAAGAGTTCCTCGTTTAACTCCATAAGATCTTCATAGGTGGCGTAGGCCATGTAGAATTCCAGCATGGTGAACTCGGGGTTATGCTTTATGGAGATACCTTCATTCCTGAAATTCCGGTTGATTTCAAAGACCCTTTCCAGCCCGCCAACCACCAGCCTCTTGAGGTACAATTCAGGGGCTACTCTCAAATAGAGATCCATTCCAAGGGCATTATGGTATGTCTTAAAGGGCTTGGCCGTTGCCCCGCCCGGAATGGGTTGCATCATGGGCGTTTCTACTTCCAGAAAATCTTTCTTGACAAAAAAGTCCCTGATGGTCTGGATGATACGGCTTCGCGTGACAAAAACGTCCTTGACTTGCCGGTTAACAATCAGGTCCACATACCGTTGTCGATATCTTGTCTCCACGTCGGTTAAACCATGCCATTTTTCAGGCAATGGTCTCAATGACTTTGTAACCAGCGTAAGATCCTTAGCCAGAATGGTTAGTTCACCGGTTCTGGTTCTAAAAAATGTACCCTTTATCCCGATAAAATCGCCGATATCCATCAATTTGAAGGTCTCGAATTTCGCTTCGCTTACCCTGTCCTTCCTTATGTATGACTGGATGCGACCCGTTCTGTCCTGAATATGAATAAAGGAGGCCTTTCCAAAATTCCGCAAAGCCACAATCCTCCCGGCCAGGGAATATGTCTTGCTCTCCCTCTCCAGGGCCTCTGAGTCCATGTGTCCGAAGTTTTTTACCGCTTCAGATATCGTAATATCGGTGTGACAGCCAGCAGGGTAAAGATTGACCCCCAGATCCTCTAATTTCTTGGCCTTATTGACCCTTTCTTCTATAACTTGGCTGATTTTCTCCATAATTTAACCAAACCTGTTTTATGGGGATTTTTCTTAAAGCAGAAATTTTGTAAGCAGAGCAAATTAGATTCATCTTTATTAGTTTAATGAACTTTTGTAGTCAAGGTAAAAGAGATTTCTTAGGTTTTCATACCTGAATCTTGCACCAAGTATCGTAGCGAGGCGCAGAAAGCCTTGTGTTTAAAGCGAAGTTGGAGTGATTTTGACCCGCAGGCATATTACCTATATGGTGAGGATCAAAATCATGAAACGAGCTTTAAAGGCAAAGCGCTTCAAGCCGTAGCAGATAGTTGGTGCAAGATTCAGGTCATACACTTATTCATATGAGTTATCCGCAGGGCTACCCTTTTTTTCGCCCACCCTGCCCATATAAGCCGTATACTATTTTTTTTGAAAAAGCTTAAAATTAGTGTTATATGGTAACTACTCAGGTTGTCAGGTTCACAGTTTCCCGCTGAAAGCGGGATTTAGCCTGAGGCGGGGTCGCAGTTTTCATCAGTTAACCTTGATGATCTCGTAAAAAGTCACGAAGTTCGGGATTTGGGGTAATGTCCCCAATGCTAACTGCTTATAATAATTCAC
>JBDRPB010000188.1:0-2781 GCA_043809485.1 Pseudomonadota bacterium
GACATGGATTGCGCTGAATTCATTCCTGATCCTGAGAAAACCATTTGATCCCTATCCCTTCATCCTGCTGAATCTGGTCCTATCCTGCCTGGCCGCCATTCAGGCCCCCGTGATCATGATGAGCCAGAACCGGCAGGAGGCGAAAGACCGCCTGAGGTCACAGCACGACTATCGCGTAAATCTAAAGGCCGAACTTGAAATCAGACTCCTGCACGACAAAATCGACCATCTGCTGTCCCATCAGTGGGAGAGGCTGGTCGAAATTCAGCAAATTCAGGTCGAGCTGCTCTCCGAACTGACACGACAAAAGGATCGAGAGAAGAGGTAAGGGGAAGGTTTTGAATTGATTTAAAAAAAGAGAAACGATAGGAGGGTAAATAAGATGAAATATTTTGGTCTGGTTTTTTTGACAGGTTTTTTATTGGTGGGTTTTAATGTCAGCGCGCAGGATGGAAAAGCTGTTTTTGAAACCCTCCGCTGCGGAGGCTGTCACAGGGCTGACAAAGGCAGTGCCAATCCCCCGCTAAAAGAGATCGCCCGAATGTATAAAGGGAAAGAGAGTCAGCTTTTGAATTATCTCAATGGCGAGGCCGATTCCATCGTCAATCCGGAAAAGGGGGACAGGATGAAGAGGTATATCGAGAAGACCAAGGCCCTCAAGGATGAAGAGAGAAAGGCCCTGTCTGAATACATTTTGAGCCATGGAGATTGATCTGCCATCGGCGAAAGGTGGAAGGATTCTCAAAAGGAGGTTGAATATGAAGCGTAAAACATTTCTCATTTTGATGTTGATATTATCTGCAACAGGCATGGCCACAACCTATGCTGATGAAATACACCTTAAAAACGGCGATCGAATGACCGGCAGGGTGATCACCATGGAAGATGACAAACTGGTGATTAAAACATCCTACGCAGGGGAAATCACGGTCAAGTGGTCGGAGATATCAACCCTGAAGACCGATGACGCGATTCAGGTGATCCTCAGCGATGAGACCTCGCTCAAGGGGGCCACTAAACCGGCTGAAAACGGCAAAATGAAAATGAAAATGGGCAAAATCGTTGAAACGGTCTCCTTTGATCTTGCCGCCGTGAGATCCATCAACCCAAAACCCAAAGCCTTGGAACCGGCCGTTAAAATAAAGGGTCATATCAACGCGGGTTTGACCACTGCCAAAGGAAATTCAGATATGGCCACGCATCATCTCGATGGGGAGTTCGTGGCGCGAACCAAAAAGAACCGCTACACTATAGGAGCTGAATTCAATCGATCGGAAGATAAGGGAGACAAAACAGCCAACAATGCGCTGGGCTCTGTGAAATATGATCACTTCTTGAGCAAAAAGTGGTTTTTGTACAGTAACGCCTCCTTTGAGAAAGATGAATTCAAGGACCTCAATCTTCGCACTGCCTTGGGTGTGGGCGCCGGGTATCAATTCCTGGAAACCGAATCGACCAATTTGTCCTTGGAGACAGGCCTGGCATACGTGAACACGGATTACGACCAGGGTACGGACAGCAGCTATCCGGCCGGGCGCTGGTCGGTTAATTTTGACCGCTATTTCTTTGACAAAATCGTCCAGTTTTTCCATTTTCATGAAGGGTTTGTCGGCTTTGAAGATACCAATGATATCTTTATCCGCAGCCGGACAGGGCTGCGTTTACCCATATACAAAAAGTTTAACGTAACCGCCCAATATAATCTGGACTGGGACAAGAGCCCAAAACCGGGTCGGGAAAAAACGGATGAGATCTACCTTCTGACGCTGGGCTATCAATGGTAGTCTCCATATTGATCCCTAACAAACTCTGTTTTTCTTCTCAGAAACAGGTGCCCCGAATCTTTAAAAAAACCAACGGCATGAAAATATGCATTAAGGGGGGAGTGGGATGAAATTGAAAAGATACCAGACAACGATATTTTGTTCCTTCTTGGTGTTTGTGGCGCTTTTGGCAGGGGGAAAGGCTTATGGGCAGGAAAAGGAACGGATCACCACAAAGGAAGTGCAGGAAGTTGTGGATCTCATCGAGGACCCCAACAAAAGGGCGGTCCTCGTTAAGACGCTGAAAAATCTCATCCTGGCCAAAGAAGCCGCCATGGGCAAAGACGAGAAGGCATCAGCAAAACCGGACAAGAAGAAGGGGAGGGAATTACTCATCATCGAAGAGGTCTTCGATAAGTTCGATACCCTGTCAACGAAGGTTGTGGGGTCCGCGGCCGCCACTGCCTCTCTCGTCGCAAAAACCCCTTTGGCCTTTGGGACTGTTAAGACCTTTCTATCCAAGCGGGAAAACCGTTCGAACCTTCTAAAATTATTGGCGGATATCCTCGCAGGAGTCGTGATTGCCTTTCTGCTCGGGGTTTTCCTGCAAAAATTTATTCCCCAATCCGCCGAAGGACCGATGCATTTCATTAATAAACTACTCACCAACGTTGCTCAAGTCCTGCTTGCTCTGGTCCCTTACGGGGTCATGCTGGCCTCCCTGTTTATCCTGTTCAAGCTCTTTCCGTCCTTTCCGCTTGGGCATTCCCTGGCTCTTATTTTTTTCACGATCCTGTTTCTTTATCACGCGGCCCTTAAAATCCTTCGAGCACTGGTTTCACCGGATGCCGCGCAAACCAGGATCCTGCCCATTACCGATGAAACGGCAAATTATTATTGGATTTGGGGGCAGCGGTTTGCTCACTATACAGCCATCTATTTTGTGGCTGTCCAGTTCCTGAATATCCTTCAGGTTGAACCTCCTTCCTTTGCCTTTATAAAGGGGATTCTCCTTTTG
>JBDRPB010000189.1:0-3503 GCA_043809485.1 Pseudomonadota bacterium
TCCATAACCTCATTAAATTTATGGTTGACTAAATGTAAGACGAAATGTAGACTTATTAGTACCTTTTATGTCTACGTAAGGAGGGTATAAAAAATGAAGTTTGTCTCTGTACGTGATTTACGGCTTAAACCTGGTGACGTATGGAAACTCGCCAGAAAGGAAAAAGATCTTATTATCACTACCAACGGTCGACCCGTCGCCATACTTACCGGCGTCAATGAAGAAACCTTTGAGGAAGAATTGGATGTAATCCAGAGGGCACGAGCCCTAAAGGCCCTGGAGCGTATCCATAGGGACTCAGAAATGAAAGAAACTGCTAAGATCAGCGACGAAGAAATCCAATTGGAAATTGACCGCGTGCGCAAAGGGAAGGTGTCTTGAAGGTCGTTTTGGATACCAACGTACTTGTCTCTGCATTCCTTAAACCACGAAGCAATCCAGCACGAATTCTACGCTTGATCCTTCAGGGAGATTTTCAAATTGTCATCAATCAACACATCTTGACAGAGTATATGGAAGTATTATCAAGACCGCGATTTAGGCTAAATTCCGACGAGGTCCGGTGCGTCCTTGAAATCATACGGCTAAAAGGGATCATGGCCCCTGCCTTAGCCCACACGTTTCACCTCCCTGACAGTGGGGACGAACCATTCTTAGAAGCTGCACTCGCAGCGGGGGCGGATGCCCTTATCACAGGGAACAAGAAGCATTTTCCCAAGAGACTATGCAAGGGACAAAGGGTGCTCACTCCAAAGGAATTTTTGCTCCAATGACCCTTCCCCATTACCGAAAACAGCTCAAAGCCGAAATCGGTAATTCATTTCGCAACCTGGCCACTTTTTACCGATTTCGGCTTTGAGCTGAAATCGGTAAAAAGAGATTGGCCTCGGCTGCATCCAGGAGAAAAAGTTGAAAAAGTCAACAATGTTCCTCATTTCATAGGGGCAAACAAGAAAATAGAAACGTCCCCATTTTTCCTCAAAATCATTTTGACATTTGATGAATTCGGGTATAATCTGTATGCAATTGATGCAATCGCATACAATTATGATTGGAGGCATGAAACAATGGCAACAACCATAACCACACGTGTGGACGATAAATATGTGAAAAGGATCGATGAACTGGCCGCCCGAAAGGGCTTGGACCGGTCAGCCCTTTTGCGGTCATTCCTGCTGTCCGCTTTAAAAGAACATACCATACGCGAATCCCTGGAAAAATATCAGGAGGGTAAAACGACCCTATGGGAAGCTGCAGAGCAATGCAATCTTTCTCTTTGGGAAATGGTCCATGAGATAAAACAGAGGCATGTTCACGCCTCTTATGGCGTTAAAGAATTGGAAAAGGATCTGAGGGGCCTTTAATGCAGAGGATTGTCTCAAACGCTACTCCCCTCATCTATCTGTCCAAAGCTGATCAACTGATTCTTCTTCATGATATGTTCAAAGAGACATTGGTACCTGAAGCCGTTTACAGGGAAGTGGTGATTCAAGGCAAACACAGGGAAGAAAATGACGCCTTTCGCATAGACAGGGCCATCAGGGACGGATGGATACGGGTTAAAGGTATCAAGGAGATATATCATACAGAACTATCCATCCACCCAGGGGAAGTGGAAGTTATTTCACTGGCCAGGGAAATGGGTATTAAAATAATTCTCATGGATGATATCAAGGCACGTACTGCTGCGGAAATGGCCGGTCTCACCCCCAAGGGCACCCTATGGTTGCTCTTGAAGGCCGTTAAGATGAAGATCCTGGATTTTGAACAATTTCTTCTCACCCTCGAGGATATCGTCCGCTCGGGTTTTTATCTCAAAGAGGACGTATTTCTGAAGGCCGTCCATAAAGCCAAAAATCTTTCAGTGAAATAATTCTTCTTACCTCTTTAATCGTCAAATGTGTGTAAAAAAGTAAAGGGCTTATTACCCATAACGAGCCTTGGGCCGAATGCGATAAACTTTCTCCTAACTTCTGCCTCCTGAATTCTATTGGACATGGGTTGTTATCTGCTTATCTTTCATTGTCGGTATTAGAATATTGAATTCATCCATGGACACAAATTTGACGGCTTCGTAAAAAGCCGTCACCCCGTTGAAAAACGGGGTCCAGGGGTTTTGCAACTACTTAAAAATACTGGATTCCCGTTCCCCGCTTGAAGCTTGCGGGGACATGCTTCGCGGGAATGACAGAAAAGCGCGTTTTTGGACTTTTTACGAACGCATCAAATTTAAAAGAATATCAGCCTCATTTGAGTATTTTATCTTCAACTCTTTCACCTCCCTCATAATATCTCCCTTTATAGGGAAAATACGTAACATCTCAATAATTAGGGGCAATCACTGTCGGCCCTGGTTTCAGGTTTCAGATATCCCGGTATGCCTTGCTGACACCTGAAACCTGACACCTGTCTTCAATATTGTGAGGCGTTTTACCCCCATTTATTGAGAAGATACGAAAATACACTGTAATTAGGGACGGAATCAGATTATCATATTCATAATCAATAATGATGGCATCCAATTGATAATCCTATAGATTAAGTTACAAAAGTCACCAGCGTCCACTATTCAACATCAATCACGATAATGATTATGCCACTTTCAATTCCAGACCATCAATCCTTGATTTCAGGAGCCGTTGAACTTTCACATGAACAACCGGCTGATTTTTTTCACGATTCCTCGTCGCTATCTCAAGATTAGTTTTGCTCAATTCAGGATCATATTCGGGCTGAAAGACTATAAGCGAATTATCAGGTATTTGTTCCTCAAGTTCAGGATGTTCAAGGAGATAGAATTCAAATTCAGTCGAAAGTTCTTGATTTTTAGAAAATAATTCCTTTTTATCCATCCTTCATCCTCCTAAAAAACGTCTCCTTATATCTCTGCTTAAATATCTCAATGAATTCAGAAACTGCGAAAGAGAAGCGAGGCAAAATGGAAGGGGTCTGTGGAGCATCCCTTGATCATCAATGGGTCCCCCCCTATAACAGCCTTGGGCCCATAATGGGTAAAGGGAGAGGGGAGGGTTCAAATTACCCAAAAATGTTTATCCCGCCTGTCGAAGATGCCGTGGAGCGGTGCCCCGCCTGCCCCGCCTGCCCCGTAGCTCCGGTAGATGGTACTGGGGTAGCTCTGGGAGATGGTACTGGGGTAATCTGCGGACTGGACCTCTATGGCTGCTCCAATGATTTTATATGTTTTCTGATCTCTCACATTTCAAATATTTAATCTGCGGCAATCTGTGCCTGCCCCGTAGGTCCGGAAGATCGTACTGGGGTAATCTGTGGATTAAAGGAGCCGAGCTGTGTCAAATATTGTAATAGTAGGAACTCAATGGGGAGACGAAGGTAAAGGTAAGATTGTTGATCTGCTGGCAGAGTATGCTGATATGGTTGTACGTTTCCAGGGAGGAAATAATGCTGGGCACACGATGGTCGTTAAAGGTGAACAGTTTATCAGCCATCTGGTGCCCTCGGGCATTTTACAGAATAAAACCTGT
>JBDRPB010000190.1:0-2928 GCA_043809485.1 Pseudomonadota bacterium
GGCATGGATATCATGTCCATTGTGGCCATAACAAACATGAATTTGCCCGACTGCATGGAAAAAACATCCATTGATGACGTTATCGCCACTGCTAAAAAGGCTGGTTCTAAGCTTGCTTGCCTTTGGGAGGGGATTATTGAAGGTCTTCCTATTTAGAGTAGTTTTTCACCGCAGAGACGCTGAGATCGCAGAGAAATGATTTACTATTTTGCTTTTCGCTGACCCCGAAGGAATAGGCTCCGCCCCAGTTGAATAGCTTAAAGATTCAACGGGGTAAACATTCCATGGGGCGGAGGACACCGAAAAGCAAAATCCATTCATCTGCGGTGGGTGGGTTTCCTCAAATCGACGTCCTCGATGTCCTGTTCTATAATTGCTTATTGTGGGCTTTTGCAGCCGCAGCTTCATCTGCCGAGTGGTTTTCCATCGCTGCTTATCAATCCCCACCAGTAAGGCGGGGCCTCTCAGTCCTGCGGCGGGAGAAAAAGATATCCTCCTCCGCGTTATTTTCACCAAGCGAGCGGTAAACGGAAATTTTTTGACCTGTGCGGTTAGATTTTTAACGCTCATTGTAGGATGGGTTGAGCGGCAAAAGGATGGTGGGTTTTGCTGTTTTAACCTGATTTAACTTAACTCCCATGATATGCAATATATAAAATTAGCGAAACCCATGGGCTTAAAACCGCTCAACCCACACTACAAGATGATAAATTTCATAGGGTTACGTCTAACTGCACAGGTCGAAACTTTTTAGGGAGCAATAAAATGCAACGAGTTGATATCATAATAAAAAACGGAACCATTTTGACAATGGACGCTGAAAATTCAATCCTCGAAACTGGTTTTCTATGCATTGAGGGCGATACCATTTCTCACATCGGTGAAAGTGATGAGAAGGCATTTGAGGCGCCTAAAGTCATCGATGCAAAGGGCGGCCTGGTGCTCCCGGGTCTCGTGAACGGTCATACCCACGCTGCCATGAGCCTTTTCAGAGGACTTGCAGATGATCTTCCTCTTATGAAATGGCTTAATAATTATATTTTCCCGGTGGAAAGCAGAATGGATGGCGAATTTGTCTATACAGGCACCCTTCTTGCTTGTGCAGAGATGATCATGTCCGGCACAACCACCTTTTGTGATATGTATCTATTTGAGGATAAGGCAGCAACGGCGGCCAAGGAAGCAGGTATGCGTTGTCTGGTGGGGGAGGTCCTTTATGATTTTCATTCGCCTAATTACGGAGCGGTTGAAAAGGGCCTTGAATACACGGAATCATTGATACAAAAATGGCAGGACGACCCAATCGTTTCCATTGCTGTGGAGCCCCATTCTCTCTTTACATGCAGTCCTTCGTTGCTGAAAACAGCAAATGAGCTTGCATTAAAATATGATGTGCCTCTGATTATTCACGTGGCTGAGACATTGAATGAGATTTCAGAGGTGAAGGAGAAGTATGGCAAGACTCCGGTTGAGCATCTGCATTCCCTGGGGCTTCTGGGACCCCATCTGATTGCCGACCATTGTGTTCATCTGGAAAAGACAGACATTGCAAGCATGGCCGAGCACAGGGTAAAGGTCATTCATAATCCGGAGAGCAATATGAAACTGGCATCCGGCATTGCCCCTGTTCCCGAACTGCTTGCCCATGGCATAACCGTCGGACTGGGGACAGATGGGTGCGCCTCCAATAACGACCTGGATCTCTTTACAGAGATGGATATGGCAGCCAAACTCCATAAAATCAATACAATGGATCCTACGGTCATGGACGCTGTAACAGTTCTGCGAATGGCCACTATCGAGGGCGCTAAGGCACTGGGGTTAGAAGATATCACCGGATCTCTGGAAGTTGGTAAAAAAGCGGATGTCATCCTTGTGGATACGGCTAAACCCCATCTGACCCCCCTTTATAACCCTTACTCTCACCTCGTTTATTCGGCCAGGGGAAACGATGTAAGTCACTCGGTCATCAACGGACAGTTGGTGATGGAAGACCGTAAACTGGCCACCATTAATCTTCATGAAATAATGGAGCGGGCAAGAGAAAAATCCAGGGACGTTAGAGAATGGGTTGGGGATTGACTATTGCCGATTGAATATTGACGATTAATAATATTAAAAAATTGAATTTAATCCGAACAAGTTAAAATATTTTGGTGAATGACTTATGGCCGGAAAAAATATTCCTTTTATCGCTTTGGGAAGCAGACTAAAAGGCGTTGCCGAAGTTCTCACCCTTGGGGTCAAACCCAACTTTTTTGACTATTCAGTGCAGGAAAGGAAGTTGATTTTGGGTGCTGAAATTATCATCTACCCTACCCTCAACTATGCCCAATTTCTTACTACGATGGAAAAGAAGATCTTTCCAAGCCTTGAGACATATCTTTATGCTGATGAAAAGATCAAACAAACCACCCTCTTCCATATGCTCGAGATCCCTCACCCCCGCACCAGAGTCTATTACCATCTCCATCATAAGGATATTATCAATGAGTTTTCTTTTCCCTTTGTTGCCAAATTGCCCAGGCGTTCCGCCCGGGGGAGAGGGGTGTTTAAGATCCATAATTCCGAGGAACTGAAAAGCTATCTTGGCCTAACCAGGATTGCATATATCCAGGAATATCTGCCCCATGATAGGGACCTTCGAGTCGTGCTTATTGAATATCACCCCGTTCTGGCCTACTGGCGGATTCGCAGCCCTGATAATTTCAGGACAAATCTCTCGCAGGGAGGAAAAATCTCCTTTGACGATATTCCCATAGAAGGTGTAAGGTTGGCCCGGAATTCTGCCAGGAAGTGCAAATTTGATGATGTGGGTATGGATCTCATTAACTGCCGGGACACATGGTACGTAATAGAAGCGAATATGAAATACGGACGCAAAGGACTAATGATGAAGGGCCTCGATCTAAAAGAAATCATGCGGCA
>JBDRPB010000191.1:0-7655 GCA_043809485.1 Pseudomonadota bacterium
ACTATAATAACACCGGTTTTATGCCGAGATAGCTCAGTCGGTAGAGCAGGGGACTGAAAATCCCCGTGTCCCCAGTTCAATTCTGGGTCTCGGCACCAATAAAACACAATATTTTAAAAGGGTTAGTCCCGCAGGGCGGGAGTAGCCCTTTTTTTTTGGAAATCATACTATCCTTTAAGTTTTTAATTTTTTAGCCGATAAAACATTTACTATGAACACAAAATTAATGTTTATTGGCGCTATCATATTTTCGGCTTTGGCATTAAAAACAGAAGATCTGCTTTTTGGTTTTCTTGCTGTTTATTTTACATGTCTTGCTATATCCGTCTTTTTTTTCAAACATGAGCAAAAACAAATTGCAAAACGGAAAGGTGACAATTCCCTCCTGCCGGAAACAAATACACAAGACAAATGATATTATTGGGGTCACAGCCTGATAATACAGTCACAATGACCTAAAAAGATTAAGAAAAAGGCGCAAAAAGTTGACTTCATCGGTTAGATCAAGTATAAATAATATATTTAATACATACCGTACTGTCCGGATTTGGCCATTTTTCAAAAGGAACAGGAATCCTGAATTTGAGTCATGCCAGTGCTCACCCTGTGTTTTGATGGCATTTGGGTTTTGTCGCAATGAAGAAAAAATACCAGGTTATTACAGTCATTCTTATAAGCCTTTTTCTTATCGGATTTTTCCTGAGCATTTATGTCACGGTTGAAGAGAAGGTACCAGACAATGCGGTTGTGGTGATCACTCTGGAAGACAAGCTCTATCATTCCATCCACTTTGACTATGCATGCGTTGCAGGCAAAACAGCGAAAACCACAAGCTTGAGAGAAGCACTGTCAAAAGGGTACAAGCCAGATTCTCATTGTCAGAACCTCGGCTATTTTCGGGGAAACAGGCGATTTCTCTTTCACCACCTACTGTCCAAACTCGGAATCGAGGTGAGCAGTCGATGGGACAAATACGGAAATTGGTTATGGTAGTACCCTGTCCCCCATGTTTTTCTGGTGCATTCTGTGCCCCGCTTTCCTTAATGTATTCGTAGCCGTTCACGGGTTCAGGGTTTAAAGGTTCAGGGTTGACGTATCAACGGTTGCGATTTGCATTAAACCTTGAACCTCTCGTATGTGACTCCGCAAGGCCAGCGTCACTTTTTTGATCAAACTGGCAACTTCGGTGGCCAGAGGCGGCGCTGAACCTTGAACCTTTGAACCCATGGACTAATTTGTAAAGAGGAAGGCATGCCATGCCTAATTTGTATGTAGTAACCAATGACGGGCAAATATTCAATTTTCCCATCTCTAAGGACAAAGTAAGTATTGGGCGCAGTAATGATAATGACTTG
Source organism: Pseudomonadota bacterium (assembly GCA_043809485.1). Lineage (GTDB taxonomy): Bacteria > Desulfobacterota > DSM-4660 > Desulfatiglandales > Desulfatiglandaceae > 4484-190-2. The sequence goes on from JBDRPB010000191.1 coordinate 1,356, forward strand.
ATCCTTGCTGACAACGCCGTATCTCGCTATCACACTGAAATCCAAAAAAGAAAAAATGACTATATCCTGGCCGATCTCGGCAGTTACAACGGAACAAAATTAAATGGAAAATCAATACAAAAAGTCTTCCTGAAACACGGTGATAAGATACAAATTGGATCAAGCAAACTGACATTTCTTATAAATGGAAACTCCCTGGACCAGGCCGAGGACTCCGTCGTCCTAACCGTTGAAAGGGATTCAGCCGTGGATAGGCAGATTGTAAGGAGTAGCCCCCTTGAACGCCATGGGCAATCCCAAGAACTTCTGGTTTCTTCGGAGGACAAAAATGAGGAAAAACGAGGAAAATCTGATTTTGCTCTAAAAAAAGAAAGGTTTAATTCGCAGGAATACCTGGCTGAACTGGCGAGAAACAATAAAGTGCTCTTTGTTCTCTACGAGATTAGTCGGCATCTGAATCAGATCCATGACTTCAATGAACTTTTGAGAAAAATCATGGATCTCATCTTTATGGTCATTGATGCGGATTACGGGTTTTTAGTTCTTGCCGGTGGTCCGGATGGAGACAATCTCATTCCTGTTGTCGTAAAGCATAAGACGGAGCATGGCAAATCTAAACGAGAAATAAAGGCGAGCCGCACTCTTATTGACAAAGTCATCAATGGCAAGGTAGCCCTTCTTACATCCAATGCCATGACTGATTCACGGTTGGACGGGGCCAAAAGTGTGATGATACAGCAGATCAGGTCTGCCATATGCGTTCCCCTTTGGCGAGAGGATAAGATTATCGGTGTAATACAATTAGACAGTATACGAATCGATAATCAGTTCAATCAGGACGATCTGGAACTCCTTAAAGCCATAGGCAGTCAGGCTGCCATGGTCATTGAGCAGTCCGCTCTGAACGAACGAATCCGTGAAGAAGAGCGAATGCGAAACAGACTGCAGCGCTTCCACTCTCCCCAGGTCATTGAAATGATCCTTAAAGGAGGGGAAGAGACAATAGATGATATCATGGAGTCCAAGGAACTGATAGCGACCATTCTTTTCGCAGACATTGTTGGTTTTACGCGCCTTTCAGAAACAATGCCACCCCGTGAAATCAATATTATTTTAAACCGCTATTTTTCGCGTATGACTGATATTGTCTTTCGCCATGGGGGTACCCTGGATAAATATATCGGGGATGGGCTCATGGCTGTTTTCGGGGCGCCAATGGAAAAGGAAGACGATGCTGAAAGAGCTGTTCGCACAGCCCTTGAAATAAGGCGACAGTTAACAGCCATGATGAAAACAACGAGCGTTGACAGAAGATTCGATATACGTGTTGGCCTGAACACCGGTCGTGTCGTAGCCGGGAATATCGGGTCTCCAAAAAGGATGGAATACACGGTGATCGGGGATCCAGTCAACGTTGCCTCACGACTGGAGTCCATCGCCAAACCAAACCAGATCATTATAGGTGAGGAAACCTTTGGTTTGGTAAAGAACAAATTCAAGATCCAGGAGATTGGAACCAGGAAGGTCAAAGGGAAAAGTTCAGGGATTATGGTCTATGAAGTGCTGGAATAGGAGTCATACGTTGCAAATCAGTAGGGACGCGAGGAGGCTCTTACCCATTTTTTTTACGGATAAAAGAGGCAATATTGCTTTTTAACAGGTTATAATCCTCTGAAAGTTTATTGAATTTTTCCTTTTTATCCACAGCATAGCGCTCCAGCTTTTTCATCCTATACTTAAGTTCAGTAACGTCTGAGCTTGTGACAATGCATTCCACAACCTGCCCGGAAAGGCCCTTTACCGGTTCTATATTGGCAAGCACATAACAGGGCTTTCCTTCATTGGTCTCGTATCTCCATTCTTTAGACTTAACGGACTCTCCCTTAAACACTCGAACAATGGTATCTTTGAAATCACGCCGGTAGCCCTTAGATACCAGAGTCAAAGGGCTGTTTCCTAACATTTCAGATGAGGGCTGGCCAAAACTATCTTCACACGCCTTGTTCCAACTGGATATATTACCCGCAGTGTCGATCTTGAATACCGGAAAGGCCGAGTGGTCATTGCTCCCATAGGTGCGGTTTAAACTGGTTTCGTCAGTTTCCTGGCGTTTACTAATATCCTGGATGGTCTGTATAGCACCTCTCACCCCGCCATTTTCATCAAGGATCGGAGCCGTGTTAACAATTGCCCGCAAACCCCCTTTAAGATTGGGGAGCAGGGTCTCGACAGCAAAACTCCCGCTTTCTGTCCTCGATATCATGGATTCACCGTATTCTTTGGGTAGAGCCTCCGGATTATCCAGCAGTTTATCGGCCAGGCATCCCTTTTCATCCAAAAAAAACCCGTCCCAGACCCTATTACCAAGAATTTCCTGAGGCGCAATGCCTGTAAGCTCCTGGCAAGCGCGGTTCCACTGGATAACACGGTGACTATTATCCAACACAAAAGTGGGCACTGGCGATCTTTCCAGAATATCCTCGGTATATCTTCTCGAATCTTTCAAGACCTTCGACTTCTCTTCCTCCCGCATTTGAGCATCATTTCTTTCCTTCTCAAACAAAAAGGCAAACAGGAGAGTTGCCAGGAGGCCCATGAGATAGAAACCCAAAGAATAAACCGGGGAAACTTCCGGGGGGATAACATTAATGAATTGGTGTCCGCCTCGAAAAAGATATACTGCAAAGCCGCTTTCCACAAACACCACGCAGGCCCAGATTGTTCCCCACATGTAGCCGGTCACATAGATAGCCAGGAGAATAATAACCGCGTTCCAGACCCAGGATAAAAGTATCAGCCCGTCGGCGGACATTCCTCCGGTATTCCATCGGATGACAAATAAGAAGGCCCACAGGACTAATACGGCAAAATTACCCGTCAACGCAGGGTTCTTTGTTATCCTCAGGAGGAGAATTGCCGCGACTCCAAGGCCGCCCGCAGCCATGCCTGTCTTAAAAAGAAAAAAGGCACCAACATAATAATAAAAAAGCCCCAACAACGGGGCCGCGATTACAAAAACCAGTTCAAACAGGTTGAGGACCTTAATCCTCCTTATTTTTTCCGGAGCCTCCGCCTTTACGCCGCTGGCAAGAAAATTATTGAATAATCCCAACTGCAATACCTTTGTTTAAATAATTATGGCAGAATTTTTCCGTCAATGTTTACTGACCCGGCGATAGACGTAGAACCGTCACTAAAAAGAGCGAAAGCCCCCCTGGCGGATCCTACTCTTACCCAAACCGCATCCACATCGGTAATATCTGGGGAACGTCTAATCTCGAAGTCCAGATTGTGCCTCACCGGAATGACGATCTTAAGTGCATTCTTAGTGTCGGTGATTTCCTGTTTGTTAGGTGGGTCATTATTAAAGATCTGTATAATATCTCCAAGGTTGGGAGGGTAAAATGTATCATTTTCGAGATAATACGCTATTTCAGCGTTAATGATCTGTTTCACCATCACTACCGCCTCAGACCCATAAGTACGCTGCCGATAAATAGTATAAAGCGGTATGGCAGTGGCGGCAAGGATCCCTAGGATGGCGATGACTACTATCACCTCAATAAGTGTAAAGCCCCTGTTCCTCTTCATCAAGCTCCCCCTCCCACAAATGGGATGTGCTCAATCCCTTTGGGAGAAAGAATTATATTCATTTCACCCTTTTTTGGATTGGCCAAGGACAGCCTGTAACCGGCATCTATATCGCTTTCATAGGTAAGCTGGTCCAAATAGAAGAGTTCATTCTGCTTGAGTGAAAGATAGTTGGGAATAAGATCGGAGAGTGTTATGGGGTATTTACTTTCTTCATAGTGCGCATAACGCTTTAATGCCCCATCCACCATGAAAAGAAGGACCCTCCCCTTTTTCGCAAATTCAGCAGTCTGCTGGGGAGCAGGCTGCCCTCCAAACATAATTACACCCCACATCACAAGGATCAAGACAGAGGAAAGTACCACAAAGTACTGAAAGGGGCCCCATTTTTTCTTTCGTTTCCCGCTTTTCTTAAGGGCTTTTTCATGCCTGGCTGTCAGGCCGGCGCCGCTGTCTGAAACAGACTGAAGCATCGCGCATTGAAAACAGCTGTAAACCCCCGGCTTGACCTCTTCAGCGCAATCTTGGCAAATTGGCGCGCTACAGTTAACGCAGATGTGTTCTGCTTTTCGATCTGGATGATGTTTACACTGCATGAGACACAAATAACCTCATAAAAAAGTCACTTTGAAACTTCCCCTGACCAGCAAAGGCCCTGCTCCGGCCCGAGTAAGATACGCTTGGCCGTTTAGCTTATTGAATCCTAAAAAACTTCATCTCTGCCGGGGGCTCAATTTTCCCGCGAAAGCCAATCTATAAATAATAGAAAAAAAGGGCTGTTTAGTCAAGAAATATCTGGGAGGCCTGGGTTAGGTTGGATTCTACGGTTTAAGATCGTTTCTACAGTGAGGGCAGACCACCCAGTCCGCTTCTACGATCCGGCCACAAGAGCTGCAGGTAGGCACCAGTGGGTTCTTGCAAAAGGGGCAATCCCTGAAATCCACGCTCACTGCCTTGCCGCAGTGAGAACAAATGGTGGTCATTTCTTCTTTCTGGAAGACGGCCTTCAGAACTTCTTCGATCGTAGTAATCCCCTTTCGGATCGTTTCAAGCCCACTGAAGCCCAATGTTGTCATCCCGGTCACCAGGGCCGCGTCTCGAATGTTATCAACACTGGCTCCTGATTGGATAAGTTCTCTAATTTTATACCCCATGATCATGATTTCTTCAATAGATGTACGCCCCTTATAACCTGTATTATTGCATGCGGCACACCCGGTCCCCCGGTAGAATTTAAAAGGGAGTTCGTTTTGGGTCATACTGATTCGGGAAAGTTCCTCAGAGCTTGGGATATATTCTTCTTTGCATCTGGGGCAGATTACCCGGACCAGCCGCTGGGCAATTACGCCTACAACAGAAGAAGCGATCAGATAAGGAGGCATTCCAATATCCACGAGCCTTGTAACTGCAGATGGGGCATCATTGGTGTGGAGGGTCGATAGCACCAGGTGACCGGTCAGAGACGCCTGAAGCGCGATCTCGGCTGTCTCCCGGTCTCTGATTTCGCCCACCATAACAACATTTGGATCCTGCCTTAGTATTGAACGTAGGATGAAAGGAAAGGTTAATCCCACTTTTTCGTTTATCTGAACCTGGTTAATGCCAGACATTTCATACTCAATCGGATCTTCAACCGTTATTATATTCACTGCATCGGATCTTACCTCTCGCATACAGGCGTAAAGGGTTGAGGTCTTTCCGCTCCCTGTTGGCCCGGTAATAAGGATCATGCCCTGTGGTCGTTTGATAAAACCACGCAAGATTTTTGTGTTTTCTTCGCTGAACCCGAGCATATCCATGGAAAGAGAAGCCGTCTGTCTGTTCAAGATCCGTATGACTGCCTTTTCACCATAGAAGGTAGGGAGTGTCGAGACGCGCAGGTCTACTGGAGACTCTTTGGTCCTAACCCGAATCCTTCCGTCCTGGGGAAGCCTTTTTTCGGCAATGTCCATGCCACTCAAGACCTTAATACGTGAAATGATGACGGGTTGTGTCCATTTCGGGAGTTTTATTGCGTCTTGCAGGACACCATCAATACGATTCCGTATTCTAACATAGTGCTCCTGGGCCTCAACATGGATATCACTAGCTCCTTTTTTTATGGCATTCTTGATGACCAGGTCCACCATCTTGACAAACGGCGAGTCCTGGAGGTTACTTATTGCCTCCTGTTCAGCATCATCAATTTCTTCCTCTTCAGGGTAGAACTCAAGAAAATCCTCCTTGGCAAGTTCTGCGCCAACATCTCTGATGGATGTGTCCGGATGGTAGTATTTTTGAAGTCGTTCATGTATTTGTGTGGCTGTCGAGATCGCAGGATGTATATTCAGTCCTGTTACAAATTGGAGTTCCTTCATCATGTTGAGGTCAAGAGGATCAGCCATGGAAACATGAAGGACATTCTCTTTCTTGTCTATAGGGATGCAGTAAAACCTTTTACAAATATGCTCAGGGATCGTTTCAACAACTTTCTCGTTGATGGGATAATCCGTGAGGTCCATGAAAGGAATCTTGAGCTGCATGGCCAATGCAAAAGCGATTTCTTCCTCTGAAATAAGATGCCTGTCCATCAAAATCTGGCCCAGTCTTTTCCCTGTGCCTTTCTGGGCTTCCAGGGCATCTTTGAGTTTTTCGCGCGTCAAGAGGCCGGTCTCCACCAACAATTCACCAAGTCTTCGCCTGTCGACAAGGTTTTTCTTCTCAGCTATG
>JBDRPB010000192.1:0-5474 GCA_043809485.1 Pseudomonadota bacterium
CAAGGATCAGCAACGGGCAATCACGCTGTGGCCGTTGAGGTGAAGGACAACGGTGAGGGGGTCCCTGAGGATCTAAAGGAGAAGATATTTCAGCCGTTTTTTACCACCAAAGAGCCGGGGAAGGGGACGGGACTTGGGCTCTCGGTGTCGAGTAAAATCATAGAGGAGCACAGGGGAAGGTTTGAGCTGGAAAGCAAGGTGGGTGATGGTTCAACATTCAGGGTGATCCTGCCGGTCGCTGACGCCGGGAAGGGGGAAAGGATTGCACGTGAAAAGAATGAGGAAGATGCTGTCCTGAACTCATTGCGAGGGAAAGGAGGAAGGCGTCATAAGCTTTCGGATGGAGCAGACGCTAAGCACACAAACAATGAATACTAAAAACGCCCTTATTCTTGATGATGATCAGGCTATACGGCTAAGTCTTGAGAAGCTGGTCAAAAGAGAATTCTTAAGGCCCCTTTTGGCGGCTGACGCCAAAACAGCCCTGGAAATTTTGAGTCAAGAAGAGATAGATATCGTGATACTCGATATAAACCTACCGGATATGGATGGTCTTGAGGTTCTGAAGAAGATTAAGGAGAAAAAACCTGAATGTCAGGTCATCGTCATCACCGGTCAGGGAACCCGGGAGATTGCCATCCAGTCCCTGAGAAGAGGTGCGATTGACTACCTTGAAAAGCCCATCGAAATGGAGGAATTTTCCGCGGCACTGGGAAGGGCTCAGGAGCAGATGGCCGAGAGAGAAGATCTCCAGTATAAAAATAGACTGCTGGTGATTGATGATGAAGAGGCAATCGTTGAGCCGATGATAATTTTTTTGAAAAGGAAAGGTTATGAGGTCGCATATGCCTTGAACGGTAAAGAGGGGTTGAAGATTATTGAGAATAGTAAGGTAGATGTGCTCATCACCGATATCAACATGGGTGATATGGATGGCATTGAGGTTCTTAAGCGGGCAAAAAGACTTTGTCCGGATATTGAGGGGATTATGGTTACCGGTTTTAGAGATCAGGAATTGGCCATAAAATCCCTTCGCGCCGGGGCAATCGATTATATGGTTAAACCCTTCAACCTGGGTGAACTCCTCTTTTCAGTCGAAAGAGCCATTGAAAGAATCAACCTTAACCGGGATCGTTTATATAGGAATAGAGAGCTAAAGATATCATCGGAAATTATCGCAGAGCGCAAACGTGCAGAGGAGGCGCTTCGGAAGAGCGAGGAGAAGTACCGTACACTTTTCGAAAACGTTGATGAAGCCGTTGTAGTCGTTCAGGATGGCGTGATTAAATTTGCCAACCCCAAGGGAGAAGAACTTTATGGTTATTCAAAGAAAGAATTAGCCTCCAAGTCTCTTACAGATTTTATTTACGAGGAAGATAGAGAGATGGTGAGAGATCGCCATGAAAAGAGACCTAAAGGGGAAAAACTTCCTGTCTCCCATCCTTTTAGAATCATTGATAGGAGCGGACATACCAAGTGGGTAGAGCTCAAAGTGGTATTGTTTTCTTGGGAAGAAAGGCCCGCTACATTATGTTTAATGCCGGACATCACCTTGCGCAAGCAGGTTGAAGAAGAGAGAGCACAATTGATCAGTGAGCTTCAGAAAAAAAATGAAGAGCTGGAAAGGGCAAATCAAGAACTAGAGGAAACCACGGTGCAACTGGTGCAGACGGAAAAACTTTCGGCTATCGGTGAGCTTATGGCCGGTGTGACCCATGAGCTGAACCAGCCCTTAAACGGAATAAAGATTATATCCCAATCCATGTTGAGGGATATAGAGAAAAACCGGTTTGAGGAAGAAGATGTAGGGAATGACCTGAACGATATAGTGAATCAGGTGAACAAAATGGCGGAAATAATTGACCACATGAGGATTTACAGCCGTCACACGGAAGGGATGCCCAATGGGATGATTGATGTGAACACGGTGATAGAAGGTCCGTTCAAGCTTTTAGATCAGCAATTGAAAAATCATAATATTGAAGTGGTCCGGGAATTGGCTCCGGATCTGCCGAAACTCATGGGCGATCCGATCCGCCTTGAGCAGGTGTTTATGAATCTCATTATCAATGCCAGGAATGCCCTAGAGAGTTGTGGGAGAGAAAATAAGAGAATTGAAGTCAGGACCTATAAAACCGACAATCAAGGATCAGCAGCGGGCATTAACGCTGTAGCCGTCGAGGTGAAGGACAACGGCGAAGGGGTCCCTGAGGATTTAAGGGAGAAGATATTTCAACCGTTTTTTACCACAAGAGAGCCGGGGAAAGGGACAGGACTGGGGCTTTCGGTATCCAGTAAAATCATAGAGGAGCACAAAGGGAGGTTTGAATTGGAGAGTCAGGTGGGTGAGGGGACAACATTCCGGGTGATATTGCCCATTGCGGATTAAACAATCCAGGCCTAAAATAACTGGCTTTGGATGACCCTGATTTTCCAATACTCAAAAAAAGGCTATGCAAATAAAAACAGTTCTGATTGTGGATGACGACAGAATTATCCGGGAGCAACTCGAAAAAGCCCTCAAGAGAGAATTCTTCAGGCCATTTGTGGCGGCTGATGGTCAAACGGCCCTGGAAATTTTCAGCCGGGAAGAGATAGATATTGTCATTCTTGATGTAAAACTACCGGATATCGATGGTCTTGAGATTCTTAAGGGGATTAAAGAGAAAAGGCCGGATTGTGAAGTGATCGTCATCACCGGGCTGGGAAGCCAGGAGATCGCAATAAAGTCTTTAAGAATGGGTGCGATTGACTATATTGAAAAGCCCATAGAAATGGATGAGCTTTCAGCAGCCTTGGGAAGGGCTCAAGAGAAATTGGCCGAAAAAGAAGAACTCTCTTATAAGAATAGGCTGCTGTTGATCGATGATGAAGAGGCAATTGTTAAAAGATTAAAAAAATTCTTGGAAAAAGAGGGTTATGAGGTCCTCTGCGCCTATAGCGGTAATGAAGGGCTAAAGATCATTGAGAATCATAAGATTGATGTCGTTATAACCGATATCCAAATGGATGATATGAATGGAATTGAGGTGCTTCAGAGGGCAAAAAGACTTTATCGCGATATTGAGGGGATTGTGGTTACCGGTTTTAAAGATCAGGAATTGGCGATAAAATCTCTTCGCGCCGGGGCTATCGATTATATCACCAAACCAATTAATCTGGATGAGATCCTCTTTTCAATAAAGAGAGCCCTTGAGAGAATCAACCTTAACCGGGACCGGCTATATCGAAATCGAGAGCTGAAGATCTCATCAGAAATCATTTCCAAGATGAATGAGGAACTGGAGAGAAGAATTGAAGAGAGGTCAAAGGAGTTGGATCAAACCCAGGCACAACTTTTCCAGACCTCAAAACTTGCCACTCTTGGTGAAATGTCGGCCGGACTTGCCCATGAGATGAATCAGCCTTTGGGAGGGATATCATTAATCATCAAACATATGAACAAACTCATGGACAGGGGGAAATTATCCAATGAGGAAATTGAATCGGGTCTGGGGGATATTGAAGCTTCAGTCAAAAGAATGGCCAGAATAATTCAGCACATTCGCACCTTTGCCCGACAGGATACTTTAGCCTTTCTTCAGGTGGATGTTAATGAGACCATTGATTCTGCATTGAGTCTTCTTGGTGAACAGTTGCGGTTACATGACATTGGAGTTCTGCTGGAGCTTAGCCTGGATCTTCCTACAATAACCGGTGAGCCTTATCAACTAGAACAGGTGTGGATAAATCTTATCTCCAATGCCCGGGATGCTTTGGATGAGGAAGAAAAACAGATTTCAGAGGACGGAGCGCAGAATTCAGATTACAAAAAGCATCTCAATATTTCTACGATTTACGATAAGGAATCTGAAATGCCCTCTGTGGAAGTCCGTTTTATTGACAATGGGGTAGGGCTGAAGGATGAGCAAAAGGAAAGGATCTTTGAACCCTTCTTCACCACCAAAGAGGTGGGTAAGGCGATGGGGTTGGGATTATCTATATGCCACGGAATAATCGAAAGCCATAAAGGTGAAATATTAATGGAGAGTAATGCAGGCGGAGAGACCATTTTCCGGGTAATACTGCCGATTGGAGATCGATGATGGCCAAGGTACTTGTTATTGACGATGAAAAGATTATCAGGGACAGAATGACGAAGCTCTTAGAGCTGGATGATTACGAGACATTCAGTGCCGAGAATGGTCAAAAAGGCCTGGAGATTTTATACAAAGAGAAACCGGAAATCGCGCTCGTTGACATAAAGATGCCAGGGATGGATGGTATTGAGGTTTTAAAGAAGATAAAAGAGAACAAAGAAGAGACAGAAGTAATCATTATCACCGGACATGGAGGGATAGATAAAGCCATCCAGGCATTAAAGGCAGGCGCCTTTGGTTATATTCAAAAACCGGTTGACTATGATGAATTAGAAATTGAAATCAAGAGGGCGTTGGAAAAACAGGAGATGCAAAAGAGGTTAAATGAATATGTACATAATCTAGAGATTGTTAACGCAGAACGCGAAAGCATATTTCAACAGTTGCGACGTGATTATGAAATCGCGGAAAAGGTATTCGAAAAGATCGTGCAGGAAAATGTCCATTTGGGTTGCCCCAACATCAAGTATCTTCTATCCCCCATGAGTACTGTGGGAGGTGATCTGATTCTCATTAATGTCGGACCGACAGGGAGCAAGTATATCCTCATGGGAGACTTCACGGGCCACGGACTGTCAGCGGCCATCGGCGCCATTCCTGTAAGCGGTATCTTTTATGCCATGACGGAAAAAGGTCACTCCATCGCCGATATCGCGACAGAGATTAACCTGAAACTGAGAAACGTGCTCCCAACGGGACTGTTCCTCTGTGCCTGCCTCATGGAATTGAACTATAAAAAAGGAACGTTTCATTTGTGGAATGGGGGTCTCCCGGATGTCTTGATCATTAACGGCGGAAGTGGTATAATAAAGAAGCGTCTCCCTTCCGCCCATCTCCCTCTGGGTGTTGTCAACACGAGTCGATTCGATTCAAAAGTGGAGGTCGCAGAAATGGCCCAGGGGGATCGGCTCTATGCTTACACCGATGGCATCTTAGAGGCGGTCAACAAACAGGGCGAGATGTTCGGCAAAGAGCGTTTGGAGAAACATTTTCCGCATAACCGGGCGCCTGAAAGCCGGTTTGAGGAGATCTGCGGCAGCCTCGCCGCTTTCCGGGGAGATGTGCCACAGAATGATGATATTACCCTGATGGAAGTCAGATATGATATAGGGAGCCTCTGCGATATCCACTGGAAGATCGGTAAAAGGCCGGAGAAGATTTCCAGCGGTTGGAATATGGCGCTTGAACTGGATGCCGATGACCTGCGCAATAACGAGACCGTGCAATACCTGCTTGAGAACCTCATTTCGGCCGAGAGGGGGCTGCTCGATCACAGGGAGGATCTATACCTTATCCTGTCTGAACTGTTTTTCAATGCACTCGATTACGGCATTT
>JBDRPB010000193.1:0-13714 GCA_043809485.1 Pseudomonadota bacterium
TGGGATGGCGGCCATATTTATCGCCTACCAAAGAACATTAAAACGTCAAATTGCAGTCAAAATCCTGCCCAAATCGCTCCTTACCTCCCTGGCCGCCGAACTCTTCCAGCAGGAGGCAGAATCAGCCGCCATCCTGTCACATCCCAATATTGTTACGATTTATGAGGTCGGAGATGTCGAGGATTTTTTGTTTATTACGATGCAGTTGGTGAAGGGGCGGTCTCTTTTCGATTACATCACAATGGCGCGAAAGCATGTGCTGCCGTCCAAGCGAATCTTACCCCTGAAGGCGACCATTAAAATCATTACAGACGTCCTCGATGCCCTGAATTATGCCCATAGCCAGGACATTATTCACAGAGACATTAAACCTGCCAATATACTCATAGAAGCCCATACAAAACGCCCCATTGTCTCGGACTTTGGCCTTGCCACGACGACCCGTGGAACTACGCAGGACTCTTTGATGGTTTCAGGAACTCCGACTTACATGGCCCCTGAACAGATACTGAACGACCCTGCGAACGGCAGGACCGATATTTACGCAACCGGCGTTATGCTGTTTGAGATGCTTGTATCCAGGCTGCCGCTACCAAAATACAGTACGGCAATGGAACTGCTTAAAATGAGATTGAAACTAAAAGAGCGACTATTTCAAAAAAAGCCTTCAGAAATGAATCCTCTGCTTACTCGGGAAATGGACGATATTGTCTTTAAAGCGATAGCTCATGACCCGGAAAACCGCTATGCTACCTGCCGGGAGTTTCTCGAAGCCATCGAGAGTTACCGGGATCATCACATAAAAACATTGCATTAAGAGGAAAAAATGCCGGAGTCCAAAGTCACCAAGCAAGAATTTGCCAGATTCGGCCGCATTCTTTCATTGGTGTTTAACCGCGCCACCATGTATCAAATGGACCATCCTTACGTCAAGCAGTCTATTGATGAATTCCATCCGTTTGTTGAAAAGCTGCTCACGTCCATATCCCCATTAGTCTTCGCGATGAATCGTGAGCAATTTTTTATTGACGAAGAACCGTTAGATCCCCGCATCACTGTTAACAGGATGGTAGCACACTTCAAGAAAGCTGACATTCAATCCATTTCATTCTATGAGGGGATGACCAAAAACGAGCTAAAAACCTTTTTAGGAGTATTCGTATCTCTGGACAAATATCCCAATGCCGAATCCATGAAAGGGGCCCTGGCTGAAAAAGGTATCACCAATTTGAAGATCAACCATGTCTTTTACAAAAAAGTTACTGAGGACGATGAAGTGGTTTCACGCGATGTCCTCAAAAACATAACCCCTGAAATGATGGATGAAGACCAGCTCAGATCCAAAAAACTGTTCATTGATATGGTCCTTGAAAGCGTCCTGGGAGAAGAATTTGAAAAGGCCCTTAACATCAATAACCTTTTAACAAATCCTGCTGGACTGTCGATGAATATGATTGAAGCCGACATCAACAGTGTTGAGAAGAGTGATGCTGAGGATCGACGACCAGGACCGGTCCTATTGCATCAGCTTCAAGTAATAGGCGAGGAGGTTGAAAAAGGTCTCTCTGGTGGCGGGGATGCAAATGTGTCTGAGCTTGCTGCGGCAGTCTTTGACATGAAAAAGAAGCTCATAGAGGGAATGGACGCCCAAAAGGACCTGGACATAACCTTTTCCAATAAAGAGGAGATCCTTGATCAGGCCAATGAAATCACAGACAACGTCCTGATACGGCTTGTAAAAGATGAATACAAGGCTGGGAAAATTACGACCTCACGCTTAGCACACATTCTGCGCAGGTTGATCCCTGATGCCGAGGAACTAAAGCGGGTGCTTCCCAAGATCAAAGCGGCCCTGCTGGAGGAAGGCATGCCCTTGCCCGAGTATTTGAATCTGGTGGAAGAGCTTGGCAAGGAACTTCAAAGTGACGAGCTTGCCAAAATTCTTCAGGAAAGTTCCGAAGAAGCAGGCATAGACGGCAAAGAGTTGATACAAGAGGTTAAAGAAAACCCTGTGGAAGCAGCAGAGCTGATCTGCCTGGCGGCTGAAATTCGAAAAGGAACCGGGGATGAAAAGGTGCTGACCGATCTCTTGGTGGATTATGTCGAGCGCATGGGATCGAAATTGGGCCAGGATATTACCGCAGAAAATGGCGCGGAAGGTGAACAACACCTGCGTCAGGTCATTACCGGACTTGAAACCAATATTGTAAGCCGCCTGAGGGATATGAATGTTGTTAAAGACGATGTCATGGAGGGCCTGGAAGAGAGACTCAACAAACGCATGGATGCTGTCTTTGACAAACTCAGAGATGATTGGATTCAATCTAAATCTATGACCCCTGAAGAAAACAGGTCAAAGAATTTGAGCGTGCTGCAAATCCTGGAACAGAGTGTGGGCGAGAACGAAGAACTTGGCGAGATCCTGACAATAGTACGCTCCAAGGTCCAGTCAGAAGAAATTGACGAAAATGATTTCAAAGAGATCTATTCCGAGATAAACAAACAAAAGCAAATAAAGCGGGAGCAGGAAGCAAAGAAAAAGATGCCGCCAGGGGTTTTGAAATCTCAGGCCATCATGTTTGTCATAAAAAAAGAAATATCGAGGGCCTCCCGTTATGACTTGCCGTTCTCCGCTCTATCTTTTTCCGTAGTAAAGGCCAAACCGAAAACGGGGGGCCCAGCCGATGCCATCACACAACAGGCCGTGATGGATGCCATTTTACATAGACTTGCCGATATCCTCAGGGAGGCGGATATCATCGGTCAGTTGGGAAAAAACAAAATGGTTGGCCTTCTACCCATGACAATGCAAAGCGATGCAAAACTGGCGCTTCGCCGGACTATGAGATTACTGCATGGTGATCCGATTGAAGTAGACGGAATTCCGTTAGCCGTTAAAATCGCAGGTGTGTCAACCACCTTTGACCCTGAACGGATGACCGACGGAAGTGCATTTATGCAGGCCATGTCGAACGAACTTACGGAGATGGTTGTAAGGGTCAAGAATATCCAGGAACTCTTCTAATCAACCATTTTGACGTCTCAGAGGCAAACGATTTGCATGTCTTCCATAAATCAGGAAAGGCTAAGCTCTTCAATTGCATTTTCTATCTTAAAAAGATCCTCTGCAGGAGAAAGAGTGCCAACACGGACTCTCAACTTGTTTGGAGACAAAAAACGAAACCTCTGAGGTTCATTATTCACCAGCTCCACCAGCCTTTTGGGTTCCCACTTACGATCCGGCGAAATGGTTACTGCAAGCCAATCATTTCCCACATCCAGCCTACTGATGCCGGTATTTTTTAAAAGCAGCCGCAAAGACATTAAAGAAAGAAGATTACGCACCTCCTGTGGCGGAGAGCCGAAACGATCACGAATTTCTTCGGACATGGTTTCCAGTTCAGTTTTTTGGCTAAGATTTGACAACCTGCGATATAAATTGAGCCTCACGTCTGTGTCCATCACATAATCTCCCGGCAAGTAAGCGGGCATATCCACATTGATTTCCGGGTTAATATCTTCCTGCCATTCATCGCCTTTGAGTTCAGCGGTGGCGCGCTCAATTAATTTTAAGTAGAGTTCATAACCGACTGCTGAGATATGCCCTGCCTGCGCAAAACCCAGGATATTGCCGCCGCCCCTGATCTTCAGGTCATGCATGGCAAGGTGAAGCCCCCGCACCTAAGTGGGAAAAGTCCATAAGGGCCTTCAGCCGTTTTTCTGCATCTCTCGTCAGGACAGAACCCCCTGAGATTAGTAAATAGGCATAGGCCTTTTCTTTGGATCTTCCGACTCTGCCCCTTAATTGATATATCTGGGCCAGGCCGAGGCGGTCAACCTCATTGATGATAATGGTATTGGCCGATGGAATATCAAGGCCTGATTCTATGATGGTCGTGCACACCAGCACATCTATCTCCTTATTGAGAAAGCGCATCATGGTGCTTTCCAGTGCTCTTGCCGTCATCTGGCCATGGCCAATGGCAACGCGGGCTTCAGGAACAAGCTTACTTAACCGGTCTGCCATGTAATCAATGGTCTGCACTTTATTGTGAACAAAAAAAACCTGCCCCTTTCTTTCCAATTCAAAGCGCAAGCTACGGGCAATGAGTGCTTCATCATATGGGGAAAGATATGTCTCTATGGCAAGCCTGTCTTCAGGAGGCGTTTCAATAATGCTCAGGTCTCGAACACCCATCATGGACATCTGGAAAGTCCTCGGGATAGGAGTTGCAGTTAAGGCCAATACATCCACCATGGCCCGATACTTTTTCAACGCCTCTTTTTGCTTCACACCAAATCGATGCTCTTCGTCAATGATAAGGAGCCCCAGGGACCTGAATTTGACATCTTTTTGAAATATCCGGTGGGTTCCAATCAAAATGTCAATCGCTCCAATTCCGAGATTTTTCAAGATCTCGGACTGCTGCGCCCTGGTCTTGAACCTACTAAGGATTCCAACACGGATTGAGTACGGATCCATCCTTTGCTTGAACGTCTCGTAATGCTGCTCGGCCAGGACCGTGGTCGGGACAAGAACTGCGACCTGCTTTGCATCCGATACTGCTTTGAATGCAGCCCGTATAGCTATCTCGGTTTTTCCAAACCCAACATCCCCGCATATCAGACGATCCATGGGCTGCTCAGTCGCCATATCCTCCAGGACATCTTCAATGGCCTTTATCTGATCGTTTGTTTCCTCATGCTCAAAGGTAGCTTCGAATTCGCGGTAATGATGGTCCGGCAAAGAAAAGGCGTACCCTTTTCTGTATTTTCTTAAGGCGTACAGCTCTATGAGCTGTTTTGCGATCCTTTTGACGGATTTCTTTGCCTTTTGTTTGGCAATACCCCAGGAACGGCCCCCCAGAAGGTCCAGTTTTGGATTTGTTTGATCTGCGCCAGCATATTTTTGCAGTATATTTATGCGATCAGCCGGGATGTAAAGCCTGTCATTGTGGGCATATTCGATCAGCACGTAATCGTTGACCTTATGCTCAATCTCCATGTTTGAAAGACCGCCGTATCGACCTATGCCGTGTTCCTCATGAACAACATAATCCCCGGCCTTGAGCTGGCTAAAACTTGACCAGTTCAATGCATCTTCGCGTGTTTTTCGTTTGCGTATGGACCGGACCTTCTTTGACCCAAAGATTTCATCTTCGCTGACCACATAAAGGCCCATGTCCGGCCAGGTGAAACCCTTTGAAAGTCGACCCAGGCAGATGCTTAGCCCGGCCCCATCCGGTATCTCAGCCCAATTTTGTGCCACATGCTCCACTGGCACGTCATAGTTTCCCAGAATTTCTTTTAAGCGATTTGCCTGTTGTTCTGTTCGGCTCACAAGGACAACCCTGCTGTGGGATTCGAGCCATTTGGATATTTTTTGGGCCAGGGGTGCCATGGAAACCCTGCCTCTACCTGCAAGCCTAACTTCCAGATCGTCATCAAGTTGGAATTGTCCTTTAACGTGGATTGCCTGCCGCTGGGCTACGCTTTCACCTATATCCAGTTCACTGAATTCAACTCGCTGACGATTTTCATAGTGTTGAACTATTTCCTGGAAGGGGACCAGAATGTCTTCGATTTCAGGAAAAGGGGCTCCTTTCTGGGCTGCTTCTTTGCGAAATTTCTCCACATCTCCCTGAAACCGCTTTTTCATCTTTTCCCATATACTTTCCCCCCTGTGTGAATCAAAAAGGACAATCAGTCCATGTTGAGGAAGATAGTTAAATAGCGTATCAAGGCAGTGATAAAAGTGATTGAGCCAGGCCTCCTGTCCGGGAAAGCCCATCCCTCCATCAAAGCGGTTTGGAAGCCTGCCCATGGACCGGGCCCTTTTAATGTTTTCCTTGTCCATGATGATTTCATTTGCAGGGAGAAGAATCATTTCTTTTAGATAATTCTGTGACCTTTGACTCAACGGATCAAATTGACGGATGGATTCCAGACGATCTCCCCAAAACTCCAGGCGAATCGGCAACGGATAAAGAGGTGAAAACAGATCGATTACACCACCCCGGACGGAATAATCCCCCCTCTCTTCCACCAGTGATGTTCGCTGATACCCGCCTATTTCAAGTCTTTGGATAAGAAGATCCCGCTCAACCTCTTCTTCCACCTCCAAATACTCAATAAACCTGACAAGCCCATCCTTTGGCAAAAGCCTGAAAAATATCGCATCAAGGGAGGTAACGACCACCGGATTGCCCTCGGACATGAGCGCATACAAGGCTTGAAGTCGCCGGGTCGACACTTCTCTATGAGGGCTGAGTCCTGTAAGAGGCGTCACGTCGTATGGAGGAAAATCCAGGAGCCGCATACTTCCAGCCGTATCTTCTATGTCCGGGGTTGACATAAAAAATTGGAGTTCTTTATTTAACCTTTCTGCCTCTTTTCGGTCGGGAAGGATAACTAAGGAGGGCGCTTTGATATCCGCCAGGAATTGGGCAAAATAATAGGACTGTGCGGAGCCGGAAAGGCCTGTCACCCTTACTGCGCTTACGCCTTCTTCTATCCAGTTTTTGAGTCTGGGAAGATTATCAGGTTCTTTCATGATGAATTCGGAATTCGGAATTCGGATAAAACATGCGTCAATTCCTCCTTCCGGTTTTCACATGACACCCCCTTCCATAAAGGACAGGGTCATGCGATCGGTATCAAGCTCGGCCTTGAGACCGAGCGGAAGGGCCAGGTTTTTTTGTCCGTGTCCAACGATAAGGCCGGTTGCAAGTGGGATGTTCAAATCCGATACTATATCCATCAATAACCCGTCAATAGCTGCTGTGTCCCCGCACTCTTCAAATTGGCCGGTAATCAAGCCAGCAAGGTGCTTTAAATGCCCGGAGAGACCCAGATGAACCAACATCCGGTCTAATCGATAGATGGGCTCCCCTCTTTCTTCAATAAACAGGATACACCCGTCAAGAGAAGGCAGAAAAGGGGTTCCGACAAGATGACAGATCAAGCTCAAATTACCCCCAATCAAGGGCCCTTTGGCACTGCCTGGTATAAGCGCAGCCTTTTCTGTCATACTCAATTCCAGGGATTTATCGGAAGAGAGAAGTCGAAGCAGGCTGTCCCAGTTTCTGCCACTGTTGTAGGAGAGATCCCGAACCATCGGGCCATGAAAGGTGATCAGGCCGGTCTTTTCATAAATTGCCATAAAAAGTGCTGTGATGTCGCTGTACCCCACAATGATCTTCGGGTTTTCCTTGATCAGGTCATAGTGGATCTTATCAAGGAGCCTCAGGCTCCCGTAACCACCTCTGGCACAAAAAATGGCCTTTACCTCCGGGGCCAGAAACATATCATGGAGGTCTTTGAGGCGAACTTCATCGTCCCCTGCCAGGTAACCTGTATTGTTGTACACATGAGGTGCGAGATAAACCTTAAAGCCTGAAGACGTCAGCATTCTAAGGCCGGGCTGAAGATCCGACTCACTGACAGGACCTGCAGGAGATATGACACCGATCCGGTCTCCTTGCCTGAGTCTTGGTGGTTTTATGACATATTTACTTTCGATCAATTTGTCCTTTGTGTGTCTTCTTATATCGG
Organism: Pseudomonadota bacterium; assembly: GCA_043809485.1. Classification (GTDB taxonomy): domain Bacteria; phylum Desulfobacterota; class DSM-4660; order Desulfatiglandales; family Desulfatiglandaceae; genus 4484-190-2. The sequence goes on from JBDRPB010000193.1 coordinate 7,555, forward strand.
AAGTATTCCATATCTAATGCCTGAATCCCTCAATTCCTAAATTGGTTCTCCGCCTGAGACGAATCCAGGTTACGGGGTACTACTATTGATTCTTTTTAAAAATAATCATCAACCCTTCGAGGGTTAAAAACTCTTCAACATGGTCGATTGTTTTGGAGACATCACAGATAAGCGGTGCAAGCCCACCGGTGGCCACCACTGTCAGGTCCTGCCTGGCCTCTTCCTTCATTCTATTGACGATACCGTCTACAAGGCCAGCATACCCATATACAATACCCACGTTCATGCTGCTGATTGTATTCTTTCCTATGACGCTTTTTGGCAGTGCAAATATCTCAACTCTCGGAAGCTTAGATGCCTTTTGAAAGAGCGCTTCGCAGGAGATAATAACGCCCGGGGCAATTGCCCCACCCATATAGGCACCTTCCTGGGAAATGTAATCAAAAGTAGTTGCTGTGCCGAAATCCACAGCTATCAATGCCGTGCGATATTTTTCATAGGCACCCACCGCATTAACAATGCGGTCTGCCCCCACTTCTTTAGGATTATCGTAATGGATAGGCATTCCCGTGTTCAGGTTGTGGTCCACAACCATGGGATCGATTTTAAAATATCGCCGGGAAAATTCCTCAAAGGTGTTGAGCAAAGGCGGCACAACACAGGAAATAATTATGTCCTTGATATCCTCCAATCTTGCACCGGCAGATTGGAAAAGGTTTGTCACAAGGATCCCAAGCTCATCCGCCGTAACTTCCCTTTCTGTCCTGATCCTCCAGTGGTAAAGAATTCGATTCTTCTCAGTCACACCCAGGACAATATTCGTATTACCTATATCAATACAAAAAAGCATGTTTACCTCACTCAAGTTAGTTCGCTTCGCTCATCCCCGCTAAAACAGCGGGAGAATAATAGGAAATATTGCATAGGGCAAAGAGCATAAGGCAATGCGAAAAAACTGCATGCGCTATGCACGTTTCAGGTTAAGATCTTTTAAACCCGCAACACGTAACTCGCAACCCCTATTAAGCCCGTCCTCTCCTTATGGCTTCTATCATCCTGACTGTCTCCACAGCCTTTCTCACATTATGCACCCTTACTATGTGAGCACCATTTATCACCCCATAAGCTATAGTGGCCATGGTGCCTGTATCCCTCTCGTAGACTTCCTTTCCCAGAATATGGCCTATGAATGACTTATTTGATGTTCCCAACAAAACGGGCCGTTCAAGGGACTCAAATCGGGATAACTCTTTGATGATCTTGAGGTTGTGATCAAATGTCTTTCCAAACCCGATCCCAGGGTCCACAATAATCAAATCTCTTTTGATTCCGGCGCTTACAGACCGCTCTATTGCATCCTCAAGAAAATCAAAAATCTCTGGGATAAGATCCCCATAGGTGGGATTTTTCTGCATGTCTTCAGGCATGCCCTTCATGTGCATGAGGATCACAGGGACCTCTGCCTCAGCGGCAATTGAAGCCATATCAGGATCAAATCTCAATGCACTGATATCATTGATCATCGATGCCCCGGCCTTCAAGGCCCCCTGCGCCACCTCACCTTTACAGGTATCTATACTGATGGGAATGGCAAGCTCTTTCTTGAGGCCTTCTATAACAGGGACTACTCGATCCAGTTCTTCGCTAACGGTTATCTTTCGGGAATAAGGTCTTGTTGATTCGCCACCCACATCGATAATGTCAGCCCCCTCCCGGGCCATTGTGATACCACGCTCGATAGCCGTATTCGACTCAAGGTATTGGCCCCCGTCTGAAAAGGAATCCGGGGTGACATTCAGGGTGCCCATGACACGGGTTTTCAGATCCAGGTCCAGCACGTGATCCAACCAGCTCAGTATGAATCCCATTTTTCATTTTTCCTTTTTTTTCGGTGCAGGTTCCTCCTTAATGCCCATTATTTTATCTATGTCTTTACTGTCCAGTGTCTCCTTATCAAGGAGGGCCTCGGCCATTGTGTGCAACGTATCTACGTTATCCTTTATGAGCTTGCTGGCTTTCTCGTAAGCACTATTGACAATATTTCTTACCTCGTCATCAATTTTCTGCGCTGTTAACTCGCTATAGTCCCTGTGCTGAGAGATCTCCCTGCCCAAAAAAATCTGTTCCTCGCCCTTGCCAAAAGTAAGGGGGCCCAGATTCTCATTCATACCGTAATCGCAGACCATTTTGCGGGCAAGGTCCGATGCCCTCTCAATATCGTTTCCTGCGCCAGTTGTTTGCATGTTAAGCACAATCTCCTCAGCGGCCCTGCCACCCATTAAAATCGCAATATTATTAAGCAGATACTCTTTTGGGTAGGTATGCTTTTCATCCATTGGAAGCTGCTGGGTCAGTCCCAGGGAACGGCCGCGTGGAATAATGGTCACCTTGTGAATGGGATCCGTTTTGGGAAGAAGTTTTGCCACCAATGCATGCCCCGATTCATGATACGCGGTGATCTTCTTTTCCTCGTCACTGATGATCATGCTCTTACGTTCAGCGCCCATGAGCACCTTGTCCTTGGCATCTTCAAAGTCGACCATGTCCACACTGTCTTTACCGCGTCTTGCCGCCATAAGGGCTGCTTCATTAATCATATTCTCAATGTCAGCTCCGGTAAAGCCGGGGGTCCCTCTGGCAAGAATAGTAGCATCCACGTCCTTGGAAACCACCTTTTTCTTAAGATGAACCTTCACGATACCCTCTCTCCCCTTGAGATCCGGGACCGGCACCACCACCTGGCGATCGAATCGGCCAGGTCTCAGAAGCGCCGGATCAAGCACATCCGGTCTATTGGTCGCAGATATCAGTATAACGCCTTCGTTGGACTCAAACCCGTCCATTTCCACGAGGAGCTGGTTTAGTGTCTGTTCCCGTTCATCATGACCTCCGCCCAGGCCTGCGCCTCTGTGTCGTCCAACTGCATCAATTTCATCAATGAATATGATGCAGGGCGCATTTTTTTTACCCTGCACAAACAGGTCCCTTACCCTTGAGGCCCCCACTCCCACAAACATCTCCACAAATTCCGATCCGCTTATACTGAAAAATGGAACGTCAGCCTCCCCTGCTATGGCCCTCGCCAGAAGCGTTTTGCCCGTACCTGGTGATCCCACAAGGAGAACACCTTTAGGGATCCGCCCTCCAAGACGTGTGAACTTTTTGGGATCACGAAGGAATTCAACAATTTCCTCCAGTTCCTCCTTGGCCTCTTCAATACCTGCCACATCCTCAAAAGTGACTTTCTCCTGAGAATCGGTCATAAGCTTGGCCCGGCTTTTTCCGAAGGACATTGCCTTCCCTCCCCCGGCCTGCATTTGACGCATGAAGAATATCCATACGCCGATTAGCAGCAACATGGGAACCCAGGAAAGAAGTACTTGAAACCATGAGGAATCTTCCTGGGGTTTCACGGATATTTTAACTCCTTTGCTCCGCAGCAGCCCAATCATTTCAGAATCTTTTGGGGCGTAAGTTTTAAAAGGCCCCTGAGCAGACATGCCTGATATGTTATCGCCCTGAATAGTGACGTTGCTAACACTTCCACTCTCCACCATGCTTAGAAAGTCGCTGTAACCGACAGATGCGCTGCTCCTGTCTGGCTGCTTGAAAATCTGAAACAGCATGACCATCATAAGACTGATGACCAGCCAGAGAGCAAGGTTTTTGTAAAATGGGTTCAATTTAGTATTACCTCCATACAACAAATTAATATTGTTTAGTTTAAACTTCCAGGGGGCTAAGGCAAGCCTGCACATGCCGTCCACCCTGGCTTTGTATCACAAAAAGAACAGCGCTGATTCATCTATAACTCAACGCAACCTTTGATTTTTCAGGCTATATATAACATTATAGGTACATTTTTTCAAAATTCCATAAAAAACTATCCAATTTCTTTTCCATACCGATCCGATTACCTTCATTTTTCTCAGCAATTCTAATTATGGCTTTCATCTGGCAGGACCGCGGCCTAAATGTGATAATGAGAATTGCTGCATTTTTCTATTGACATGCGAACCCTTCACGTTGTCAACATATAGCAGAGAAGCTAATAAGGAGGCAGGGATGGCCCAATATAAATTTAGCGATGAGGACCTTAGACAGATAAGAAATCACAGACTTACCATAAATGCAGTCCAAAGGCACCTTGACCTATTCAAGACGCCCCCACCTTACTTAAACCTGCTGGGTCCATGTACCCCTAATGACGGAATTAAAGTGATTAATCAGCACAAAACCCAAGAGTTTATAAAAATTTACGAAACGGAAGCCCAAAAAAGCCGCTGCCTCAAGTTTGTTCCCGGGTCAGGGGCTGCCTCCCGGATGTTCAAGGCGCTCCTCAAGGCCCTTAACCGGGAAAAAGAAATCCTAAAGGAATCGATTGCCAGGGAAGCCCAGGCTGGGCATAAGGAAGCGCAGGATCTTCTTGAGTTTATGAATGGCGCCAAAAGATTCGCATTTTCCAAAGACCTCAAATCCGTGATGTCAGAGAAAGACCTTGATTTTGACATACTTTTGGAGAGAGGTCAATTTACCGATATTATCCGTTTTCTTGTAAACGAGGTCGGCCTCAACTATGCTCACCTCCCAAAGGGCCTCCTTAAGTTTCACGCGTATCCAGAAGGGAGCCGCACTGCCTTTGAAGAGCACCTGGTTGAGGCCGCCCAATACATAGCAGACCAGAGCAGACAGGGTCCTCTTCACTTTACTGTCTCCCAGGAACATCTAAAAGAATTCCAGAAGCTTCTAAAGAAAGTGAAGCCCATTTATGAACAAAAATACCAGATGTCGTTCCATGTAACCTTTTCAGCTCAAAAGAAATCCACAGACATCCTTGCGGTGGACTTGGACAACCAGCCTTTTCGGGATAAAGATGGCAGGCTTTTGTTTCGCCCGGGGGGTCATGGTGCCCTGATAGAAAACCTGAATGATCTTAAGGCAGATATTGTGTTTATAAAAAACATAGACAATGTGGCCTCTGACCGATTCAAACACGAAACGGCCAAGTGGAAAAAGACCCTGGGCGGGTATCTCATTGCTTTACAGAATCAGATATTCAGTTACGTGGAAAAACTATCGTCAAAAGCTGTAGAAAGAACCCTTATAGAACAGGTCGCAGACTTTATAAGGGATGACCTGTTACTGTCAATTCCTTCTTTTTCCAATAAAGCGTTTCCTGAAGAGAGAAAAACTGTGCTTATGGAAAAACTCAATCGGCCCATAAGGGTATGCGGCATGGTTAGAAATGTGAGTGAACCGGGAGGAGGCCCCTTTTGGGTAAAAGACCAGACCGGGGAGAAGTCTCTTCAGATTGTGGAAAAAGCCCAGATTGATCCCGGTTCCAGAGAACAGCAGGCTATTTTGGCCGCTTCCACCCACTTCAATCCTGTGGATCTTGTGTGCGGCGTCCGTGACTGGCAGGGGAGGCCATTTGATCTTCACCAATATGTGGACCCCAATGCGGTTCTGATATCCAAGAAATCGAAAGAGGGAAAGGATCTGAAGGCCCTGGAACATCCGGGGCTCTGGAACGGGGCCATGTCCCGATGGATTACCATCTTTATGGAGGTTCCGGGCATCACCTTCAACCCTGTCAAGACTGTGAATGATCTGCTTCGAGCGCCGCATCAGCTGGCCTAAATGGATTGTTTTCTAAAGACCTATTGGAAACACTAATGAAAACAGACATGACGCAAAAACAGGAAACCAATGGTGTCCCCACCCGGTATTCTCACTGGTACACTGTGGTGGTGGCCCTTTTTATAACCTGCCTGGTCACGGCCAATATCATGTCTGTGAAACTGATAAACGTTTTTGGTCTGGTACTGCCTGCAGGTGTACTCATCTTCCCCGTCAGCTACATCACCGGAGATATTTTGACAGAAGTATACGGATATACCCAGGCCAGAAGAGTCATCTGGCTGGGTTTTTTTTGTAACTTTATTGTTGTCATTGCCATATGGCTGGGCAAGGTGATTCCTCCTGCTGCATTTTGGGAAGGACAGGCCGCCTATGAACTTATTTTAGGCTATACTCCCCGGCTTTTAATGGCCTCTTTCCTGGCCTATCTGGTGGGAGAATTCTTTAACGCCTTTATCATGGCCAAGATGAAGATCCTTACAAAGGGTCGCTGGCTGTGGACGCGCACCATCAGTTCCAC
>JBDRPB010000194.1:0-2675 GCA_043809485.1 Pseudomonadota bacterium
ATAACAGTAACTTCATATGAAGTCATTGAGGAATAGCATCTGAAGCCGTCAGACTTATTACTTCATTTGGGGGGAGATCTGTCCCCCCATACTTCCTTATCAAGCGGGGAACCCACAATAAATGGAAAAACATTCCATTAACATCCAGGAAAATGAGTATCCGGGCCCGATGGCAGGCTCCCACTCGAGGGCATTGTCATTTCGCGAACATTTCTCCCCATATGCTTGCCAGGGCGAACCAGCGGGTTTTTTCGGAAGGGCTGCGTAATTGCTCACTGTGCCTTATGGATGCCCAGAATATGAGTTTTGTTGACGGCTTTTTCGATAAGGTCGCTGCCATGTATATCGCTTCTGTTGTGCCCAATCCTCAAGACATGGTCTCGGAGATGAAACGGGTCTGCAAACCCGGGGGAGACCTCCTTATTGTTAACCATTTCAGCAACTGCAACCGCCTCATAAGGGCGTTCGAGACCATACTGTCGCCCCTTGCCAGCATAATCGGGTTCAGGCCAGTGTTCTCCATGGGCGAGTTCATCTTGGACAGCTCACTGAATGTTGTAGAGATCATTCCGGCTAATGTGTTAGGATACTGGAGCGTGATATATGCTAAAAACACATAGTTAGTGCCCGGGCCGCCATGCCCGTATAGGGTTTTGATCTACACAGACATTTGGTTGGCAACATCATTTAAAATATAAGAAAGAGGGTATTTGAAATGCAAGGAGAGAGAGGTATAGAACGCACAATTCGCGGCACTATATTTCCTGTGGAGTGGGATGAAAATAATAATGTCGCACGGGTTGTTATTGACACTCCGGATCAGGATGGATATCTTATAGAGCAAAATACGAAAGGAAAGGAGCTGCTTGATTTCATCCGGCGCGAAGTGGAGGTCTCAGGTATTATGAGAGAAGACGAGGGCGGGAATTTGATCTTCAAGGTGAAAGAATACAGTCTAATAAAGGGGTAAGATTAACCGGTTAATTCCATAACATTTTGTGGGAAAAGACTAGGATGCACGAGAGGTCTACCATGAAAGATAAAAGAATTACATGCATTCAATGTGAAAAACCATTTGTTTTTAGTGTTGCTGAACAGGAACGTTTTATCGCTTCAGGTTTTGCCATTCCAAAACGTTGCCCGGAATGTCGGAAAAAGAAGCTTAAAGAGGTTGAGCTCAATGAAAAATGGGAGAGCAAAGTCAGGCAGAAACGCGTACTCAAGCGCAATAAATATGAATTCTATGAGAGGGAATCGGAATAATCTGCCACAAAAAGGGCAGCTGCTGTTGTGGGTTTTATTGAAGAATCACAATCAATCGAAAAAAGATTTTGCTCCCTTATTTAAGATTTAAGAGATGATGATCCATATTTCACCTATCGTGAGCTTCAGCGTATTTTATATAACAATTGAGCTATTAGTCGCTGCCATGCCTGTAAACTGGTTCAATCGGGTAACGACATTTGCATCTTACTCATCTTTAGCAATTGAAAGGAGGGTATGCCATGAAAGCAGGACTTATTTTTACAGGTACAGGCCCAATTCTTATTTTAACCACCTATGAATCTTTTAAGGATCCCAAAATCATCGCTAAATTCGATGCCAAGGGGATCAAGAAGTTTATTGCCTGTGATCTGCCTCTGGAAAAAGTCAAGGCCAAGTATGGAAATCATTTTTCTGTTGTGATGGGTGATCTTAAGCAGACAGACGATCTAAGGGTTCTGGACTATAACGGGTATAACGTTTTCCATAACTTCACATTTTCGGAGATGGGGAAACCAATTTACTATGAGCCGTAGTAGTGAAGGGCGCAGCAGAAAAGAAAGCGGTGAATTATTACGAAGGGCATTGTTTTTAGTCCCGGAAGAAGGGATTATGCTGCTTTTCCCGACCCACAGTTGTAACCGGACCATGCCCTGAAAGGACTAATGTGTCTTCGGGGAGTGTGAATATCTTATCACGGATGTTTTTCAGGAGAAGCTCCATGTTCCCGCCAGGAAGATCGGTTCGACCGATGCTTCCGGCAAAGAGCGCATCACCGCAGATCACTATCCTCTTTATCTGTTTGGCGCCATCCAACTCTACCTCACCGTCGAAAACAAAGCCGAGCCCCGCAGGTGAATGGCCGCGCAGGTCTATGATCTCGAACCGGATCGATCCCACCCCAATAGTAGCTCCTGCCTCGATAAACTGAGTGGCCTCGGATTTGGCCGAAGTGCTTCCATACAGTGCTGCCCTATCACCCACCGATTGAAGCCCAGGCGCCTCATCGCGGTGGGTCATGATAGGTGCACCTGTAGCCTCGTGGAGTTGATTGTTTCCTCCTGCATGGTCCCAGTGGGTGTGGGTATTGATTATGTATTTGACCTTCAATCCATCATTTGAAAGGACTTCCAGAATCTGGTCTACGTCTCCGCCTGGATCAAAAACAACTGTCTCCTTTGTTTGTTCGTCAGCGACAATGTAACAATTGACCATCAGAGGTCCTACTTCCAGCATCTTTAGAATCATTTGGTTGCCTTCTTAAAATTTGTGTGAATCTGAATGTACAACTGGAGGTTCGTTGGCAGGATTACCAAGTAAGAAAGCTTAGTTTGCCACAAGCCTCAGGATTTTTCGAAGTCCCTGGCGGAGGTTCGGAGCGCGGTCGGAGATGAAGCTTATTTGTTCTTCTG
>JBDRPB010000195.1:0-5319 GCA_043809485.1 Pseudomonadota bacterium
GAAGTATCACTAATTGTCTCTCACAGAGCACACAGGGGCACAGAGGGCATAAGCGCTAAGTTGTTTTTGCCCAGGAGGGGATTGAAAAAAATGAACATCGAACATCGAACGTCCAATCACGCCTTGGCGTGATTGAATGGGAAAAGATGAAGAAACAGACATATGATCTGGAAGAAAGGCTGCTCGAGTATTCGGTGCGAATCATAAAGATCGTTGAACAGCTACCAAATACCATGTTCCAGATTTGTGGAGGTGTGTAAGCGGTCGGTTTTCCCATACAAAACGTTTACAAAATGACGTATGGTGATGAGAATGCAACCTTTGAACCTCTGAACCTTTGAACCCGTGAACGGTTACCAATATTTATAGAGAAATACAATGATACTTAAGGAGGAGATCTGATGAAACGTGATTATCTGCACATAACCGATTTTAGTACCGAGGAAATATGGGAAACGCTCAATCTGGCAAAAGAGGTTAAAGCCAAGTTGAAGAACCGGGAAGATTATAAGCCGTTTAAGAATCAGACCCTGGCAATGATTTTTGCCAAGCCATCCGCTCGAACACGTATTTCTTTTGAAACAGGATTTTTCCTTCTTGGCGGACATGCCCTGTACCTTGGTCCCAACGATATACAGATAGGGAAGCGCGAGGCGATAAAAGACATTGCACAAGTCATAAGTCGATATAATGACATGATCATGGCAAGGCTCTTTGACCATGCCCATATTCTCGAATTGGCAGAACATGCCACTGTGCCGGTCATAAATGGCCTCACCGATTATAATCACCCTGTCCAGATTATGGCAGATATCTTAACCATTTGGGAGCATCGAGGGCATTTGGATGACCTGAAAATTGTGTATGTGGGGGACGGAAACAACGTTGCTCATTCCTGGTTCAGGTTGGCGGCACGGCTGCCCTTCCATTTTGTTTGCGCCTGTCCCGAGGGATTCAAACCTGACCCGGACACAGTAAAACTCGCAAAAGATGCAGGCCTGTCGACAATCGAAATCTCCCATGATCCCAAAACGGCTGTGAATGGTGCTGATATTGTTTATACGGATGTATGGGCCTCCATGGGACAGGAAGATGAATTAGAAGAACGAATTAAGCGTTTTCAAGGTTTTCAGGTAAACGATGAACTGATGTCAGCTACAGGAAAAAAATCCCATTTCATGCATCCCCTGCCTGCAAAGAGAGGAATTGAGGTGACGGATTCGGTCATGGACTCAAATGCACAGATAATCTTTGACGAAGCGGAAAACCGAATGCATGTCCAGAATGCGATTATGCTGAAGATTGCAGGAAAATAAGCAGGTGTGTATTCACCCTTATTAACAAGAAAGGATTTCATAAGAATGAAAATTCAAGTTAATTCCGAAATTGGTAAACTCAGGGCCGCAATGATGCAACGCCCCGGCAAGGAAATTACGCGATTAACTCCATTAAATATGAAGTCGCTTTTATGGGATAATGTTCCCTGGCCAGGCAGAGCCGCAGAAGAGCATCAAGCATACGTAGAGACTCTGAAAAACCTGGGGATTAAAGTCTATATCATGAGCGATCTTTTAAAAGACGTTCTTAAGGACGATACTCTTAGAAAAGAGCTCATTACAAAGAGTATCGCTTACGAATCCAGGCGGCTTTCACCTCAGACCTTAGAAGCTATGCAAAGGTATATGGAAAATGTCGATATTGATGAACTGATCGACATCTTTACAGGCGGAATAAGGAAAGAGGAACTTTACAATAAGACTTATGAGGTTTCGCTCCAGGATTTATCTGACACCGAAAATGAATTTTGCATGACTTCAATGACTAACATTGGCTGGTCACGGGATCCGGCAGCAGCGATTGGGAACGGAATAGCCTTTTCCATAATGTATGGCCGGGCCAGAGAAAGAGAGCCTCTATATGTAAAGTATATCTTTAAATATCATCCTGACTTTAAAGATTTGGAATATGATACCTGGTATGGCAATTCGGAAGAACACACTACCCCTTTAGAAGGAGGTAATGTATTCCCCCTTAGTAAAACCGTCTTACTCATTGGCCTGAATGAGAGAACGCATGCCCAAACCATATTGACGATCGCTCAAAATATGATGAAGCAGTCAGAGCTTACAGATGTACTTGTTCTTCAATTCGATAATAAAAAGCTTACAAAGGGAGATCTTGGATTCTACGTTCATGTTGATACATTCTTTACCATGGTAGATTACGATGCCTTTCTTTTTTATCCGCATATAGAAGACTCTCTAAATGTTTTTCATCTGTGGAAAGCTGATGGGGGCACGATTAAAACCGGTAAGGAGGGTAACCTTTTTGAAGCATTTAAGAAGGTGCTCAAATTGAAATCAATACGCATAAGTAAAGTTGGCGGAGAAGATCCAATAAGATCCCAGGCAGAGCAGTGGGGCGTTGGCAGTAATGTTTTCACTATCAAACCCGGAACAGTAGTTGCCTGGAGTAGGAATGTTTCTACTAATAAAGAGTTACGCGAGAATGGCATTGAGGTCATAGAGTTAGAGGGGAACGAGTTATCAAAAGTCCTGGGTGGACCGCGTTGTGCTGTTATGCCGTTATGGAGAGAGGAGATTTAGATTGGGAGAAATACTATTCAGCATGGAACCGGAAGTTGTTGATAGAGTTGAAACGAAATTCAGAAGGATAGTGACTCCCATTCCAGTTCCAGAATCACTGCCCATTATTGAAAAATTGCAACGATATGAACCGCTATCCATGGGCGGTCAACCCCTGGTTGTTTGGGATCGGGCCGAGGGGATCAATGTATATGACCCTTATGGTAACAAATGGCTTGATATGAGTTCAGGTGTGCTGGTGGCCAATGTCGGACATGGCAGACAAGAGGTTCAGGATGCCATGATGGAACTTATAAGGCGACCTCTTCTTCACAACTACCTTTTTCCCTGTGAAGTCCGGGCTGAGTTAGTCAAAAAGCTGGCAGAGATCTCTCCGCCTGGGCTGGACAAGGTATTCCTGTTAGCCACAGGGGGTGAGGCAGTTGAATGCGCTTTGAAATTGGCCAGGACACACGGCTTGAGAAAGGGCGGTAGGAAGAAAAATGTTATTATTTCTTTCGAAAATGCCTTTCATGGACGGACACTGGCCGCACAGTTGGTTGGGGGAATCCCGGAACTAAAGGACTGGATTGTAAATCCTGACCCTGACATCCATCAGGTGCCCTTCCCCGGTGATTTTCGGCTTAAAGATAAGTCCTTCTCCCTGTTCGAAAGGACCTTGAAAGAAAAAGGTGTTAACCCGGACGATGTTGCCGGCGTGATTAGCGAAACCTATCAGGGAAGCGGGGCCTGGTTCCTTCCTGATGAATATGCTCATAAACTGAGAAAGTGGTGTGATGCCCATGGTGCCCTTTTGATTTTTGATGAAGTCCAGTCCTCATTCGGTCGAACCGGCAAATTATTTGCATTTGAGCATTATGGGATTGACCCGGACATAATCGCCTGCGGAAAGGGAATCAGCAGTTGTTTGCCGCTATCTGCTGTGATTGCAAGTCCTGAGATTATGGATATGTATGAACCCGGTTCCATGACCAGCACTCATACTGGCAATCCGGTCTGCTGCGCCGCGGCTCTTGCAAGCATTAGTTTGCTCCTGGATGGCGGTGTGCTTGAAAATGCTGCATCTATAGGCAAACTCCTCGGTGATGCACTGGAAAAATTACAGGACGATTACCCGGACATCATTGGAGCACTCCATGGTCGAGGAATGGTGTATGGATTACATATTGTAAAGAAGGGTTCAATAGAACCTGATGGCGAAATGGCCCATCGGATTACAGATAGGGCAGTCAAAAAGGGATTGATGTTTTTTGCGCCAGTGGGATCCGGAGGGGCCACCATAAAAATCTGCCCACCGCTGATTATAGATGAAGAGGCTGTGGAGGATGGGATCACGGCCCTCAGGGAGGCCTTTGAATTTGAGGCCGGGGCCTAATTAGCGCCTGAACGAAAACCCCGTTCAGGCACGATTTTGGATTTTGGATTGCGGATTTTTGATTCAAAAAAAAAATAACCTCAGTGCGTTGAAGATTTCAGAGTAAAACTGTAAAACCATATCTTGAGGTTTTCGTTCAGACACTAATTGCATTGGACGGCAGCCTATTTGAATCTTTTACGATGAAGAATCCCATAGAATCATTCGACCGTCTCCAACCTGGAACGGTTACTGTCCTTGGCGTGCCATACGAAGAAAACTCATCGTTCATGAAAGGGCCGGCATCGGCACCACCCCGGATTCGTGAGGTTCTCAATTCAGGCTCCATGAATCTATGTTCTGAAAGCGGAATTGATCTTGGGGCAGAGCCACGTTTTCATGACCTCGGAGACTTGAACCTGTCTATTGGGGCCGCAACATTCGAGCAAATCGAAAAAGCTATCACAGATCTGCTTGAACGAAAAGTTTTAGTGCTGTCACTTGGCGGAGATCACGCCATAACTTATCCAATTTTGAAGGCATATGGAAAAAAGTACGACAAGCTTAGTATACTTCATCTTGATGCGCATCCCGACCTCTACGATGAGTTTGAAGGAAACCGTTATTCCCATGCCTGTCCTTTTGCAAGAATCATGGAAGACAACCTGGCAGGACGTTTGGTACAGATAGGGATCAGGACTATGAATCCCCACCAGCACGCACAGGCCGAACGATTTGGTGTCGAAGTGATAGATATGCAAAAGTGGCGATCTGATACAGTCTTGGATCTCACAGGACCGGTTTACCTTTCACTTGACATGGACGTACTTGACCCGGCATTCGCACCCGGTGTCTCACACCACGAACCAGGAGGACTATCAACTCGCGACGTACTTCAGATAATTCAGGGCATAAATGCACCTATAGTAGGTGCGGACATCGTCGAGTTTAACCCAAAACGTGATTCATCTGGCATAACGGCAATGGCCGCAGCCAAGTTTCTAAAGGAGATTGCCGCACGTATGATTGAAACTGGAAACTGGAAACTGGAAACTTGAGACGATGCAAAATATTTCTTTGTATTTCGAGTTTCCAGTTTCCAGTTTCTCGTAAATGAAGCGACAAATATTCAGTAAAAACCCACAAGGAACCATAACATGACCACTTTCTATCAATCGGACGTCGGACCCATAAAGAGCATTGTCCTTAAACGCCCCAAAGATGCTTTTGTGAACGATACAGCCATTAACCGGCAGTGGCAGGAACTCAACTATCAGAATCGACCCGACCTTGCCCGTGCTGTGGATGAGTATGAACGTTTTGTCACCCTGCTCAATAGATTCGATATAGACCTTCATT
>JBDRPB010000196.1:0-2141 GCA_043809485.1 Pseudomonadota bacterium
GCCCTCGAGCTCTTGAATGAAAGAGTATTCAATATGGTTATTGCCATGCCGCATTTGGATGAAATGGATGCCTTCTCGTTGAGCTTGGAGATAAAGAAACTAAGGCCTGATTTGCCTGTCATTCTTTTGGCTCACAGCCCAAGGGGTATCTATCCCTTTCCTGAAAACAAGGATTGCAGTGGAATTGACAAGACTTTTATCTGGTCCGGCAATTCCGATCTCCTTCTGGCCCTGGTCAAGAATGCTGAAGACCGTCTCAATGTTGATTTTGATACCCAAAAGGCAAAGGTTCGTGTCCTGATCCTGGTTGAGGATTCTCCGGTCTATTACTCATCCTTTCTGCCGCTTATATACAAAGAAGTCGTGAGACAGATTCAGGCAGTTTTGGAAGCCGGTCTTAATGAAGAACACAGACTCCTGACAATGCGGGCAAGGCCCAAAATACTATTGGCAGGAAGCTATGATGAGGCCATGGAGCTTTACCAGAAGTTCCGTTCTTATGTCTTTGGCATAATATCAGATACCCGCTTTCCAAAACGTGGTAAAATGGTGGCTGATGCGGGGATTCGATTACTTTCGAAAATCAGAAAAGAAATTCCTGATCTCCCTCTTCTTCTGCTGAGTTCGGAACCCGAAAACAGGAAAGAAGCAGAAAAAATACCCGCTGTTTTTTTAGACAAAAATTCCCCAAATCTTCTTTCAGAGATACACGGTTTTTTCATGACCCACCTGGGTTTCGGAGATTTCATTTTCCGCATGCCGGACGGCACAGAAATTGACCGGGCTTCAAGTATTCACGAGCTTGAGGTCAAATTGTCCCAAATACCCGATGAATCCCTCTGGTATCACGCAAAGCGCAACCACTTTTCCAACTGGGTTATGAGTCGGTCTGAAATTGCCCTTGCCTCTGAATTCCGTGAAGTCCAGGCCTCTGAGTTTCTTGATGCCGATCATATGCGGCAGTATATTATCTCTAACATTCATACATTGCGTAAATGGCGTCAAAAGGGTGTGGTCGCGCAGTTCAAGGGTGAACATTTTGACGCAGACACTATGGATTTTGTTAAAATTGGCCAGGGTTCAATAGGAGGTAAGGCCCGGAGCCTGGCCTTTATGTCCGCCCTGCTTCAGGAACACCCTGAAATTCACGAAAAGTTTTTGGAAATAAATATTGAGATTCCCAAAACCCTGGTTATCGCCACTGATGGTTTTGAGGCCTTTGTTAGTCAGAATCACTTAGAGCACTTTGCCAGGGAAGACTTCACTGATGAAGAAATTACAGAAGGCTTCTTAAAGGCAGAGATGCCCGAATTATTAATAAGTGAGCTTAAGGCCTACCTATATCAAGTTAAATACCCCCTGTCTGTCCGTTCTTCCAGTCTGCTGGAAGATGCTCAATTTCAGCCTTACGCCGGGCTTTATGAAACCTACATGATCCCCAACAATCATCCGGATCTTTCAATTCGACTTAAGCACCTCATTACAGCCATAAAACTCGTGTATGCTTCCACTTATTATGAAGGACCCAAGGCGTTTACCAGAAGCATTCTAAGTCAACCGCAGGCAGAGGCAATGGCCGTAATTATTCAGCAACTTACCGGAGAAGAATACGGAGATTATTTTTACCCGGCTGTTTCCGGTGTGGCCCTATCTCATAACTTTTACCCGGTTTCCCATATGAAATTCGAAGAAGGGATTGCTCATATCGCCCTTGGGCTGGGTAAAACCGTTATGGAAGGAGAAAAGAGCTTGCGCTTTTCGCCGAAGTATCCAAGTATCATGCCCCAGTTTTCCACTGTTGATGACATTCTGGCAAATGCCCAGCGTTTTTTTTATGCCTTGCGAATCAAGGGGTATCCAGACGAGCTCAACTTCGGGGAGTATTCAAACCTGGAAAAAAGAGAAGTAGATGATGCAGAAGACGAATTTCCTTTAAGGACATTTGCCAGCACTTATGTGCCAGAAGAACACCGTATCAGGGATACGGCCTATATTCCGGGACCCAAGATTTTAGCATTTGCTCAAATACTTAAATACAATTCATTGCCTTTGCCCCAACTGCTGTGTGATATATTGGAATTGGGGCGCAAGGGTATGGGGTGTCCTGTTGAAATGGAATTTTCGATTAACCTGAGTTCTGA
>JBDRPB010000197.1:0-5008 GCA_043809485.1 Pseudomonadota bacterium
GTTTCTAATTAATAAAAATGGGGTTTTTCAGACCAATCCCCGCATGGGTGGGCAAATGATGGGGCAGTCGGAGTTTACAGGCCTGGAACCCTTTGAAGGTGTTAAATTGGAGGAACGACAAGGCCAAATCTATGCGACTGCCTGGCTTAAAAACGTTCCCTGGCTGAGTGTGGCAAAAATTGATCAGAATGAAATCTTTGACGCGCTATATCGTGTCCGAAATACAGGCATTTTTGCCTTTTTATTGGGGGCCATCCTGATTGTTTTGACTGTCCTCCTGATCACCAATCAACTGGTGTTACGACTGGAGACCAAGCGGCGGAATATCCGGTTTCTGGATAAGCAGCTTCGCCACACCAGTTATATGGCGTCATCCATGGAGCTATCCCATGGTTTTTTCAGGGAAATAAATGACACATTAGCAAATATAGATGTAGCTGCTACCTGGATCAAGGATCTGGCACGGGAAGGGAACTTAGATGAAATTGAAAAGAGCCTGGATCAGGTCAAATCGGAGGTGTCACGCAGCCGTAAAACCATTAATAAATTCATCAGATTTATCAGCCCCGGCCGACCGATAATCACGGAAATAGACATCAATGAAATACTGGATGATCTCCTGGAGTTCTTAAGCAGTGAGCTTCATTTTAAGAACATAAATGTAAAACAGGATTACCAGGATCATCTTCCCGGTATCCGCAGTGACCAATCTAAACTCCGCCAGGTTTTTCAAAGTATTGTTCTAAATGCCGTATCCGCCATAGGAAAGGACGGTGAGATCAGTCTCATAACCAGGGCTGATAAAAATGGCGTCACAGTTACAGTAGCCGATAATGGGCCAGGCATCCCGGAGGAAAACATAGAGAAGATATTCGATCCCCTTTTCACTACTAAACCGGAAGGATCTGGGCTTGGTCTTGCCATCTGCCTAAATATTCTACAGCGTTTGGGGGGTAGTATATCTGTCAGGAGTGAAGCAGGAAAGGGGGCTTCTTTCATCATCCAACTTCCTTTTCAGTTAAAACTTTCCGGCAAGAGTCAATAGTCAATTCTTTATGCTCAAAAGAGAGAATATAAAACAGGCCATCGATGCCATATCAGAAAGGGATCCCGAGATAGGGTACTCACTGAATGAGATGTTAGGCACCGGCCAAATAGATGTACCCTTACAGGGAGATGATCTCCATTTCATTTTTGACAGGCAAAAAGTTCCTATTAACAAATTCCTTTATTTTAACGAAGGAACAGTGCCTATCGAACAGGGCCTTTTGATAAAATATGGGGAGATGACCAAAAAACAGGAGCTGCAAAATAAAGATCATCCCCCTAATTATATGCAGGCTGCCGTGGAGATTCAAAAGGCAGGCCTAAGGCTAATGGTCACACATGAGATCGATTATGCTCTAACGCGCTTGAGAAAACGCTCTGAAACGCTCGAAACCAATACCGGTCCTACAGATTATGGCCACACCGGCATGGAAAGCATTAAGACGGAAACAGGTCTGATTTCATTTCTAAAAAAAATAAAAAAAAACGGCCTGACTCTTGAGATAGACCCGGAAGAGAAAGGCCCCTCTGTATCGTATCGAGGCGTGGTTGATGACGACACCCCCGCACATTTTATGTGTTTTCCCTTCTGCATGGACAGCCTGATGCAGGTGGCAGACATGAACCTTGAATTTTTTCACGTACGATTCCTCTTGAACTGTTTGTCCCGGGGGATGGAAAAAAATCTGTTTGTGTGCCTAATGGACGGAAAAATTCTTGGGTTGGTCTATCTTACCTTAAAAGAGAGGATGTTTTATAAGGGTCTGGAAATTAAATACATCGCCACTCTGCGCGGCAAGACCGGTGACCCAACAGAACCGGCCTTTCAGGCTCCCAGAGGTGTGGGGGCCTTTTTGGTGGCCGGGGTCTGGATGCTCTGGAAAACAGGGCCTGGGAACGTTAATGAAATTTCTCTTGATTCTGAGATCGGGGCCAGGCGGTTTTACGAGGCGGTTGGTTTTAAATCCAGGGGCCTTTCCGGGTACGTATTAAAGGTCCCTGAGGGATACCTTCTGAAGGCTATTCTTATTATGGCAAATAACTGCAGGGATCTCAGAAAGAGCGTTATTGAGGAGATTGGAACAGTCGTAGGAAAGCAGACAAAACTCTTGCGTAAAAGGGCAAAGAACGAAAAGGAACAGTCAGCAAGGAGTGTTGTGATCGCTTCAATAAAAGAGTGTCTAAAATCAGAGGCACATCCGGAGTTTGTTAGGGCAGCAATAAGTATGTTGAGTAAATACAAAAAAAAGATCCCGGAATCAGAGGAACTTATCCTGTTTGCATCGGAGCAAGGTTCCGGGAATGCAAAGGTCCCACCTTAGTTTGTTTTGCTCAGACCGGTGTAGTGGGAGAAATTGAAGTGCAAAAAACTGGAATGATAGGCGCAGGGGAATTTGGAACAATCAATCATTGGAGGACCGTACTTATCCCCAATATTCCTTTATTCCATCATTCCATGTGGATAGCACATATTAACGTAACATCTCAATAAGTCCGGGCATTCCGACTGCTTCCCCCTTTTGCAAAGGGGGATTGAGGGGGATTTTATTAATGCAGCCCGAGTTTATTGAGTTACATATTAACTGGCACTAAGAAGTCGCTAATTCTATTTAGTGTCTGAACGAAAACTGCCAGATTTCCTCATAAGTCCCCCTTTCGTAAAGGGGGGAGGTTAATAGGGTTTTCGGGCGGGCACTATTTAGGTTGAAGGTATTTTGAGAGGCATGATGCAGCCTGTACTTGTTATTAATGACGAACGGTTTAAACATCATTTAGAACAGGTGCCTCATTTGGAGAATGCCAGGCGAGTCAAGGCGATCCAGTCCGTGCTTGAAGATCCATCCCTCAATGGGAAGTGGGCTGAATTGGTACCGAGGTTAGCCACCAAAGAGGAACTTGCTCTGGTGCACACGGCCGATCATATTGACCGTATAGCAAAAACCGCTGGAAAACCGCTTTACTCTTTTGACATGGATACCCAGACTACTGAAAAATCATATGATGTGGCCCGGCTTGGTGTGGGCGCGGTCTTTGGTCTTCTTGATGAGATCTGGGCCGGAAAGGCGAACCGGGGCTTTGCCTGCATCAGGCCACCCGGGCATCACGCAGAGCCTGACAAGGCCATGGGTTTTTGCCTTTTTAATAACGTGGCCCTGGGAGCCAGATACCTGAAGGAACACTACTCGGTCAGTAAGATCATGATTGTGGATTTTGATGTGCATCACGGTAATGGTATTCAGTCCGCCTTTTATAATACGGATGATGTCCTGTATGTTTCCCTGCATCAATTTCCCTGTTACCCGGGAACCGGCAATTTTGGTGAGGTGGGTCAAGGAAGAGGAGAGGGTTTCACAGTCAATATTCCTCTCGGGAAGGGGCACGGGGGACCGTGACTTTGCAGGAATCATATATTACATGCTGAACCCCCTGGCACGGGCATATCATCCGGACATAATCCTTGTATCCTGCGGTTTTGACCTTTACATGCATGACCCCCTTGGTGGAATGACGGTCACACCGGAAGGTTATGCCCTCATAACCTTCTTTTTGCTGGATATAGCGCAAAAAGTCTGCGATGGCCGCATTGCCTTCATAATGGAAGGAGGATATAGTCTCAAGGGGATCAGGGAATGTGGTCTTCGAGTCATGCAGGAACTGTGCGATGTCCCCACTCTAAACAGAAAGCAAATAAAGATGGTTACAGGAAACTCCACAAGAAAATTGTCCGTAATAAGAAAAGTTATTGAAATACAGAAAGAGTACTGGAAAATCCTTCGGTAGAATAGTTCGCAATAGGAAAAATATTTCACAGGATAACATCAAGGAGTTGATTATGATTGATCAAAAAGCTACCAACATTTTTTGGCACCAGGGGGCAATTACCCGCTCTGATCGGGAACGATTAAACGGCCATCGTGGTTTCACTATCTGGTTTACTGGCCTTTCGGCGTCTGGCAAATCCACCTTGGCTGTCGCTACTGAGGAGGCCTTGTATGAACGGGGTTACCATACATATATCCTCGATGGCGACAATGTTCGACACGGACTGAACAAGAATTTGGGCTTTTCGCCCGAAGACCGCGCAGAGAATATACGCAGAATCGGCGAGGTAGCAGGGCTCTTACGTGACTGCGGAATCATCAACCTGGTTGCGTTCATTTCCCCCTATAGGATAGATCGCCAAGCTGCCAGAGAACTCAGTAATGATGGCACCTTTATTGAGGCTTTCATTGACTGTCCGGTGGAGATATGCGAACAACGCGATCCAAAGGGCGCATACAAGAAGGCACGTCAAGGCATCATTAAAGAATTCACCGGCATTAGCGCACCTTATGAAGCTCCTGAGAACCCGGAAATTCATCTTCGCACCGACGAGATGTCCGAGGAAGAATGTGTTCAGTTGATAATAAGCTATCTCATAAAGCACAAATATATACCTGGTTAAAGCGATCCGTAATACCTTTTGCCTTTAATAAACCATGACGTTGCAGACCTGCATCGATGGAAAACGTGTTACAGCGCAAGGCGTGGCCGTGGACGGGAAGTCATTTGCATAAGAAAGGAGCACTCTATTATGGAGAACAAGAGATCAGACAAGAAGCAGACTGATCCAATAGGCATCACAGTTCTTGTGGCAGTAGATTTCTCCCCCTGTTCTGTGATTGCCTTGAGGAGGGCAAGGACGATTTTAGGGCAAAAACCTGGCCGTATACTGGTCCTTCATGTAATTGATCACGATTTTATAGTGAGGTGCATTCACAATCGCTTGGGAACAGAGGAACATATTAAGAAAACCCTATATCTTCGCGCCAAGGCCAAGCTTAAAGATTTACTCCTCGAGGAAGGGCTCGGTGGACATAGTACAGAGGAGTTGATTTGCGAAGGGACGCCCTTCATTGAGATCAACAAGCGGGCGGTGGAAAGTGGTGCTGACATGGTCGTCATGGGAAACAGGGGAAAC
>JBDRPB010000198.1:0-2278 GCA_043809485.1 Pseudomonadota bacterium
CATAGGCAAAGTTGTCATCCGCAGCCCCCCTGGCCGCAACAATGAGCTGGTAAAAATTGGGGACCAGGTATCCGGTGAGTAACGCATAGTTTCTGGCAAATTTATGTAGAATTCTGATCTGGGTGCGCGACAGTTCCTCTTTGTTTTTCTTCCAATGATTCTTCGTAGCAATGTTGATCAATTGGCTGATGATCTTAAGCCGGTCCATTTTGTCCGGCCCGTCACTGGATCTGGCCCGCTCATAGTCTGCTGCAAGGTAAGGTATTTCACTCAAGATTTCCTGGCTGGATTCTTTATGAAGGTGGGCCAGCCCGATCCCCTCTCTTTTTCTCCGGCCAATGACCTGAGTTTGGGGCTGATTGAGCAGATCCTGAAGTCCGGGGAGATGAGATAATCCTCCCACAAAAAGAATCCGTTCACCTTTCCTGCTTAATCGCTGAAGATGATAAGCCACGGTCTTTTCCCGAAGGGTGTCCTCTGGAAAAGAAGGATGAGTTTGACTAACTTTAAGGTAGGCCTGTGAATACAGAAAATGCCCGATTGTCTTGACAGCATAAGGATCCGGCATGGGTGAATAGTCCAGGGGATATCCGCTTGTATCGCGGTCTATGAAATGAATGGGGAGTCCTTCGGAGAGGGCCATACGGACGGCCTCCACCTGTCCGTCGGTCGGTTCCAGAAGCAGGTAGGTAAAGGCCCCGTCCTTATCCTCATAGTAGACCACCGATAAAAGGGGTAGTCTTTTCACGCCTTGAAGGATCTTATCCCCCAGTGTGTCAGGATACTCCACGGCCACGCGATCGGGCCTGAACTCTTCAAACTGTCGCCTCACCTCTATGGCAAATTCCATCCTGTTATGAAGGATAGGCACCAGGCGGACATTCCTCCATTCGATTCTATTTTTCCTTATCAATGTCATTGATCATGGCCTTGAAATATTCCGACGCTGTGGTGTCCAAAATCATGGATGCTGACTCTTTCAGGTATTGGGCCGTTCTTTTTTTCCGGTCCGTTGATATCAATCGCTCGCCGCTCTCCACAAGCCTTTTCAGCGCATAACGCGCAATATTGATCCCGTCCCTGACTGAATAACGTTCATTGGCCTCGTGGGCGGTCTGGAGAAACTCAACCACATATTCGAGAATTTCATTGTCGGCAAAGGGTAGATTGCTTTTCAGGATCAGAAGTTCTTCATCCCTCTCCGGAAAATCAATGTAAATCTGTGGCTGAAGCCGGGAGTGGATGTACTCCGGAAGCTCGAAGGTGCTGGCATCGTCGTTCATGGTAGTGCACAAGCGGAAATTGGGGTGTGCCTTGATTTTGATTCCTGCCACAATGGATTCCACATATCGTCGGCTGTCAAGGAGCGGGGCCAGAGAGGCCCAGCTTTTTTCGCTCATTCTGTTCCCTTCGTCGATAATAGCAACACCCCCTTTGATCATGGCTGAAACCACCGGGCTTGCCACATATTTGATTTTCCCCAGCTCCGAGATAACCGGAGTAACGATCAGGTCCTCGGGTCTGGTATCCATCGTGGCCTGAAAAAGGTAAACAGGTCGGGTGAGGCACGTCCCGGCGTGATAAGCCAGTGTCGTCTTTCCAACGCCCGGTTTGCCCAGCAGCCTGGGACTGAGAGGCAGGTCGTCTTCCCCTATAACCAACCATGCTGCCAGAACCTGAGTGACCAAATCCTCCTGTCCAACCCAGGACATTGGCACATCGTCAGGCGCGCTTAAATGGAGCTCCACGTCATCTATGTTGATTTTTTCCATTCTGTTATTTAACCTCCGGATATCCTTTCATTCATATAAGCTATTACAATTCTAATACGGCCACCAGTAAATTCAAACCTCAATTTTAAACATTGACAAGATCTTCTGTTGCTTTTAATAGTTAGATCATTAATTATGAACGGTCGCAGTAGTCTATCATAGAACAAAATGCTCAAACACCCTCCAAGTAAATGGATATTCTAACAGGACTTCAATACAACATTCGTGGCCTATGGTTTGGCGTCAAGTCCGGTAAGCTCCTTTTCTGGGGCCTTGTCAGGCTTGTTGTGGTTCTTCTTATCACAATTGTTCTGGCAAGCTTGATTTTCGTCTACCATCAGGAGATTCTGGAACTTATGTGGGCAAAACCTGAAAGCCCATGGATTGTATGGCTGTGGCATTTGCTTTCGTGGCTTGTTTCCCTCTTTCTTTTGGGCCTTGCGGCGGTTTTATCCTATCTGATCTCGCAGATCGTTTTCAGTGTGATCATCATGGATCATATGTCT
>JBDRPB010000199.1:0-6122 GCA_043809485.1 Pseudomonadota bacterium
TATGAAAACCCTTTTCCGAAAAGAGTTCCAGGGCGGCTTCAAGGATCTCTCTTCGGTGTCTGAGCCTTTCTCTCTCCCGTCTTGGAAGCTGTTTTTCGGCCATCTTTTTCCCCTTTCGTTGCTTTTTTGGTATCGACAGAAAGCAATCATTGTGAATATGACGGCACATTATAATATGTGAATTCAGATTGTCGAGAAAAAAATCATACCTCCTCTAAAAGCACGAAGGGACAAATTGAGAAGACAGCAGCGGTCGTGAACACATTCGCGGGAAAAGGGATGAGGCTGAATTTGCGGAGCAACATGAAAAGCCATTACGTATATAACCATCTAAAACATAGCACATCTTGTGCCCCGTATCTTGTGGACACACAACGGCAAATTCCCCATACTTTGGCTCAGAAAAAGCAAGTTCTATCAACTCAACATTATCCAATCATTGCAATTCCTGCCGATGTTTTGGAGGATGTACCTTACCTTATCATATTTATGAAAGCATGTACTAAGGTACCAAGGGATCGAATAATTCTTGAATATTCATTCATATTGAAGAAAGGATGCGCCCAATGAAAAAGGTCACACAAGGTAGACTATTGCGGAATATATTCCGGGAAAAAACGAGATAAATCTCACATATTCCAGATCTTTTATGGGGTGTTAAAAACAGCTCCTCTTGTCCAGGAATGCCCGGTTAACCTTGAATGCAAAGTGATCCATTCACTCGATCTCGGCAGTCACAACTTGATCGTTGGCGAGATAATTGAGACCCATGTCAGCGAGAACTGCGTAACTGACGGGAAGCCGAATCCCAAAATGATAGACCCCCTGATATATGCGGCCGGGACTTCAGAATATTACCGTTTAGGGGACATTATTGGAAAGGCTTTCAATATCGGAAAAGACTAGGACAGCCTCTCAAAGATCCAGTCCTCAGAACGTATATTTCAGTGAGAAGGAAGCTGCGCCCAGTCAGGCACCACAGCCCGAACCTGATCATCCTGATCGGGTTCCCTGAAAATCCTAATCAGCTCTTTCCGCTTTTCACCTCAAACGTCCTGACAAGCTCATGAAGGTGAAACAACAAACGCCAAAATCAGACGAAAATCCAAACCCCTCCAAATGGAAGGCCCTGGCCACGGTTGCCATGGGGACCATGATGGCCACTATGGATGCGAGCATCACCAACATCGCCTTCCCTGTTCTGACCCGTGTTTTCAAGACAGATTTGACCATCGTAATGTGGGTGACTGTGGCCTATGTCTTGGTCAGTACCAGCCTGATGCTCGTCATTGGAAAAATTAGTGACCTGGTGGGACGAAAAAGGATCTATGTTTGCGGCATGGCCCTCTTCACCCTGGGTCTTGTGGCCTGCTCACTTGCCCACACCATGAGCCAACTGATCTTCTTCAGGGCCCTTCAAGGCGCGGGGGCTGCCATGACCATAGCCTGCGGCACCGCCATTGTGGCAGAAGCCTTTTCCTCGAAAGAGGTCGGGAAAGGATTGGGGTTTCTTGGGGTCTCAGTTTCTTTCGGCTTTATTGTGGGGCCTATCCTTGGCGGCCTGCTGCTTGATTGGCTGAACTGGCGGGCCATCTTTTACGCACGAATCCCTTTGGGGCTCGCAGCCTTTCTGATGGCCATGGCTCTCCTTGAAAGGGACCGGATCTACACCGGCAGGATCAACTTGGACATCATGGGTACGTTGACATCCGCTGCCGGACTCTTTCTGTTTGTTTTGGGCGTTAGCCAGTTGAGAAACTACGGGCCCTTCTCTCTCCGGCTCTATTCATTGGTGGGCCCCGGTCTCCTCTTTATTATCCTATTTGTCCTCTTTGAACGCCGCGCCAAAGACCCTATTGTCGACCTGTCCTTGTTCAAGAACCGCGTCTTTTCCAGTGCCATGGGGGCGCTCTTCCTCTTTTTCGTGGCTGTCCCGCCCTTCATATTGATAATGCCGTTTTACCTGATTCAAGGGCTCCTGTTGACCCCCTCGGAAGCTGGTCTGTTGATGGCGGTGACCTCAGCGACCACCTTGGTGTTCGGTCCCCTTAGTGGAGCCCTTTCAGACCGATTCGGTGCTGTCTGGTTTGCCGCGCTGGGGGCTGGAGTGGCCGGTGTGGCCTTTGTTTTCATGCTTGGTTTTGGTCCGGAAACCCGGGTGACCGCGATCATTCCAGTTCTGGCATTACTTGGAGTGGGTGTCGGGACCTTTCAACCCTCCAATAACAGTATCATAATGGGATCAGTTACCAGGAATCGTCTTGGCACAGCCTCCGCGCTAATCGCTACCCAAAGACAGGTCGGGATTGCCGTCGGGATGGCCTTTGGCGGGACCGTCTTTTCTGCCAGGAGAATCGTTCACCAGGGAGCGCTCACTAAGTATGGGCTGGAGAGCACTTACGCCGAGGGTCTCTCAGTATCGTTGGCCTTCCACGATGTCCTGCTCATTTCGGCCTTCATTATTGGAATTGGCGCAATCCTCAGCCTTGTCCGGGCAAAGTGAGCGAAATGCAAAAACCCTCTAATTTCCAGGCCTGAACTCTCCAACCATTTGACATGGGCCCCACTTTCAGCTAAGTTTTCAACCGAAGAGGCCCTATGGTTTCACTCGGCCTTTAGAAAAACCTTTGGATATCACGTATTCAAAGCAGGTCAATGTAGCTGCTATGATACTGACATTCCGACATTTTTAAGTATTCTCTCTGTAAGCATAACAAAATCAGGTGCCTCAAGATTTCATGTTACGTACAGCGATAAGTAAGCTGACCTCGGAGCCTAGGTGACGGTACCCATTTTTCTTCTCAGAGTCCCCGCCGCTCAGATCTGAGAAATCCATCCAAAAAGTGAAACTATCGTCCGTGTGAAAAACCTTTGATATGTCTGACTGACCGGGGAGGTGTGATGGTGTTGGTATTTCAATTACTTTGGATGCCTTGTAGTGCTCCCTGCACAGTTGAAAAGTCGGAGTCAGTTTTCTCGCTTCACCCTTATGATTCGGGAAAGTGTTGAATCGACTGATTTTCAAGTATTGTTATGCCAGTCGTAATTGGATGCACGCCTCCTAAGCTCAACCATTTGATAAGAAATCAAAAGTAACTGAGCACCGAATAACCTCTTAAACCGATTAGCAAGCTATGAGTCTAATGTGAACAAATATCTCCCAAATTAGCGACAAAAGACCCGAATATGGGTATTATGTTTCAAATCAGCAACATTTTTCGGCGTAGTTATGTTCTAATAATGTAACAATTCTCTGTTATGGCGCAGCGACCTAATTCAAAGTTGAACTAAACCGCTTCGCGGTGGTTTGCCCGTAAGTAAGGGCATTGCTCTTTGGCAATTGAATAGCGTTTTATAGAGGGTCCTCCTGTTCATCTAGATCCCTTACTACCTGTGACAGCCAGCTTTGAGTAGGATGTTTTGAGTTGTTAAATCTCAACATCAAGGAAGGAGGAATGTCATGGGAAAACTGAGGGATCAAATGGAAATGGACATGAAGTTGAGGAGGTTCAGCCCCCGCACCATCTCTTGCTACCTGGCTTGCATGAGGAACGTTGCAGTGCATTTCAGCAAGTCGCCTGCGGAGTTGGGCGAGGATGAAATTAGGGGGTACCTGCATTACCTCATAGAGGAACGAAAAGCCTCTCAGGCGGTGATCAGTCAGAGTTATAGTGCGCTGAAGTTCTTCTTTGAGAAGACTCTGCAGAAGCACTGGAACGTTTTGAGGATTCCACGCTCCAGGCAAAGGAAGAAGCTTCCAGGGGTGTTGTCGAAGCAGGAGGTGGAATTGATTTTTTCCGCCACCACAAACCTGAAGCATCGTGCCATCCTCATGACAGTCTATTCTGCAGGACTCAGGGTTGGGGAAGTAACCCGGTTAAAGGTGTCGGATATAGACAGTGAACGCATGATGATCCGGGTCAATGAGGGGAAAGGGCTGAAGGACCGCTATACCTTGTTGGGGGAACGGAATCTGGAGATCCTGCGTCTGTATTATAAGGCATACCGGCCTTCGGAGTGGTTATTTCCTGGCAGAAGTCCTTCTGAGCCAGTGAGCATATCGGCGGTGCAAAGGGTGTTTAAGGCCTCTGTTCACAAAGCAGGCATCAAGAAGAAGGCATCGGTGCACACTCTGCGTCACTGCTTTGCGACCCATCTCCTGGAGTCTGGAACCGATCTTTATTACATCCAGCGGCTCTTGGGTCACAAGAGTGCCGGCACCACTTCCGTCTATCTTCACATCACCGGCAGAGACCTTAGCAAGATCAGGAGTCCCATCGATATCTTGGGAGATGATCTGAGGCCTACCTCCTAGGAGGGCGGCCTCAGATGGAACACTCTCTAGAGGTGGCCGACATCTTCCGGCTGCATGGACCTGCCTACCGCCAAGCCCATGGGATGCCGCTGAGGCAGTTGCGGGCCATGCGGGCCATCGAGGTCTGCCGCACTGCCGAGCTTGGTGGCCATGTGGATGAGTGTGACCATTGTGGTCTACTGCGGATATCCTACAACTCCTGCCGCAATCGCCATTGCCCCAAGTGCCAGTGTCTGGATAGGGAACGGTGGCTGGTTTCCAGGAAAAAGGATTTGCTCCCCATAGTTTACTTCCATTTGGTCTTTACTCTGCCTGAAGACGTGAGGCCCCTGGCCTTGAGAAACCAGAAGTCCATATATAAATTCCTTTTCAAAGCCGTATCTGAGACGATCAAAGAACTGACGGAGGATTCCAAGCGCCTAGGGGCGGAGGTGGGCTTCATCGCCATCCTCCATACCTGGAGCCAGACCCTGATGGATCATCCCCATATCCATTGCATTGTAACAGGAGGAGGCTTGAGCGTAGATGGGAAGCGATGGATACCGTGCAAAGGTAAATTTTTCCTTCCCGTCAAGGTCCTCTCCCGGCTGTTCCGAGGGAAGTTTTTGGCTCGCCTCAAAGAGGCCTATGTGAAAAGGAAATTTGACTTCTCCGGGAAAATTGCCCCCTTGAAAGAGGAGAAAGCTTTCAATGGCCTACTCAAGGATCTCTATGGGCACGAGTGGGTTGTCTACTGCAAACCCCCTTTTTCAAGCGCCGAGAAGGTGATGGACTATCTTGGCCGATACACCCACCGGGTTGCCATATCGAACAACAGGTTGGTAGAGATGGAAGGCGATCGGGTCACCTTCCAATACCGTGATCGCAATTACAACGACACGATCAAGCGGATGACCCTGGATGTTTCCGAGTTCATCCGCCGCTTTCTGCTGCACATCCTGCCCGATGGCTTTGTGAAGATCAGGCACTACGGAATCCTGAGCAACCGAAACCGAAAGAGCAAACTCGCTCGGTGCATGAAACTGCTCGGTGTTCACGGCCAGCATGAGAACACAGAAAAACACAGGGAACCCTGGCAGGACCTCCTCACCCGCATCACTGGCATTGATCCCAGGATCTGCACCCACTGTGGCAAGGGGAGGATGGTATTGAAGGAGGTCCTCAACCCATCAGCATTTCCGATGCCTCCGTGAGAATGAACTTTTGCGAGCGTACATCCATCACCCCTTCAAAAGACCCGATCATCGGCAATGGGAGAGTATGTGCTCTTTCTACAAATATGAGATTCCAAGCCATTACAAAGGCACCATGGTACCAGAAATCTTCCTTCTTCCTCTCACAAAACGCTATTCAATTGTCAAAGAGCTTACGGTTCCGCTAAGATCGAACCGAAACGAAGGGGGATTGAATCCCCATAGCCCCGCAAAGCGGCTCAGTTCAACATGATTGTAAACAGAATGAAGACAAGCTTCACTCCGTTTACAATCTTATAAGTTAGAATGCAGCACAAATGAATTTCATGAACTGGATTTCAAATAATATTTCACTTATGACGCTGATCGTCACTGCAATCCTTACGATCATCACATTTCTATATACACTTATCACCAGAAGAATGTTGCGCCTCACTTCTCAGCCAACAATCACTATAAGATCAAAAAACGTCTCTATTTCCCCGGATATTCCTGACACGGCTTTAATAGATGGAAATGACGATTCCTTAGGGAAAGAAAGATATTGCGTAGCTTTTGAAATTGATCTGACAAACATCGGAAACCAACCGGCTCAGAACATATATGTTGATGCA
>JBDRPB010000200.1:0-3017 GCA_043809485.1 Pseudomonadota bacterium
ACAACCAAATCCTTTTCAAAGCCTCCAAACACGGCAAAGACAGCCGACTTCCTTTAACTGCCGAGGTGGGAAAGAGCCTGTTGGATTACTTGCAAAACTCCCGTCCCCCTTCTTCCTCCCCTCACGTGTTTCTGACCTGCCGGGCACCCTATCACCCTTTTGCCCATTCTAGCTCCCTTTCGGCTATCGTGGAGCGTCATATCCAAGCTGCGGGTGTTGACTCCCCTAACAAGGGCGCACATGCCTTTCGGCATTGCTTTGCCACCCGAATGCTCCACGAGGGTCATTCGCTAAAGGCAGTTGCCGACGTGCTCGGTCATCGCCATCTCAGCACCACCTTCATCTATACCAAGGTGGCGTTCAACGCCCTGGAGCAAGTGGCCTTGGAGTGGCCACAGGAGGTGTCACCATGAGAGCATTGAAACTTCGCAGTTGTTTGGCCGGCCCTATCCAAAACTTTATCAATTTGCGCCGTCTGTCAGGAACCGATTATCAGGGGCAGGCGCAACTGTTGGGATACTTCGACCGCTTTCTGTTCGATCAACGACTAAAAAAGCCACGCCTGACTCAACAGATCACGGATGGTTATCTTAACAGCCTTTCACACCTTGCCCCACGCACCCGTGGAAACCGCTTCTGCGTGGTCAGACAGTTGTGCAAGTACCTGGCACGAAACGATCCCCTCAGCTATGTGCCCGAACCCCTGAAAGGCATCCTGTCTACAGGGACTCACCAGCCCTATATTTATACCCTCTCTGAGATCCAAACCTTAATGGAGGCCGCCTCTAAACTGCCACCGCCAAACTCTCTTCGGCCTCACACCTACCGCACGCTTCTGGGCGTTCTATACAGTACGGGAATCCGGATTGGTGAAGCACTGGCCCTGAACCTGGAGCACTTCCATAGCACCGACAGGCGCCTTTATATAGCCGAAGGCAAGTTCCGAAAGGCTCGCTGGGTGCCCTTGAGCATTTCCACATGCAGGGCGATTGACCAATACCTGATCAGACGGTCACAAATCCGGCCCTGCACCCCC
Source organism: Pseudomonadota bacterium (assembly GCA_043809485.1). Lineage (GTDB taxonomy): Bacteria > Desulfobacterota > DSM-4660 > Desulfatiglandales > Desulfatiglandaceae > 4484-190-2. Next base: position 1,037 of record JBDRPB010000200.1, read on the forward strand.
GACTCTCCTCTCCTCATTAACGGGCGGTCCCGATGCTTGCACCAGTGCACCGTCAACCAGACCTTTCACCTCTTGCTCAGGCAATGCGCAATCCCATACAGCAAACATACAGGCCCTCGCATCCATGACCTCAGACACACTTTTGCGGTTCACAGGCTGCTGGCCTGGTATCGGGACGGAGAGGATGTGAATGCCAGGCTTCCTTTGCTTTCAACCTATATGGGCCACGTGGATGTCCATTCCACTCAAGTCTATTTGCAGGCCACAGCCGAACTGATCGAACAGGTCAATCGGCGCTTTCATAACCACTACCTTGATCAAGTCAAAAATCATGGAGGGGAAAATGACACACTTACTCGCCAAGTTTATAAAACGATTCCTTAGTCATTACATGCCGGTCCAAAAGGGCCTTGCCGCCAATACGATTCTCGCTTACCGTGACACCATTAAGCTGCTGATCTGTTACGCTGCTGACAGGTTGAACAAAAGCGTTGAAGATCTCTATGTTGAGGAGATCGACGAATCGTTCGTCCTCGATTACCTAGATCATCTTGAAAAAATACGAGGTTGCACTCCCAGAACCCGCAATGCCCGACTGGCGGCTATCCGCGCACTGTTCGGCTTCATTGCCAGAGAAGAACCATCCCTGTTGCTCCACTGCCAGACTATCCGCACCATCCCCATCAAACGCACCCAGCACAAAACAGTCGGCTACCTTGAAGAAAACCAGATGCAGGCGCTGCTTGGCGCAGTGGAGATCAACTCCCGCAGTGGAGTGCGGGACAATGCCTTGCTGCTCCTGCTCTACAACACAGGGGCTCGGGTCAGCGAAATTGTGCAACTCAAAGTGACAGACCTGCGCCTGGATGGCACGGCCCACGTCAAGCTCCTGGGAAAGGGTAACAAGTATCGCAGTTGTCCGCTATGGCCTGAAACGGTTGAGGCTCTACAAGATTATCTCAAGCAGCGCACAGCAAAAGATCCGGCCACCCAGCACCTCTTCCTCAATGCCAATGGCGCACCCATCACACGCTTCGGTATACGCCACATCATTGGCAAATACGCCACCACAGCTCAAATAAAATGCCCATCCATCGCAGAAAAAACCGTCAACCCCCACACCATTCGCCATACCACCGCCATGCATCTGCTGCGCTCAGGTAATGACATCAATATGGTCAGTTACTGGCTGGGACATGCCAATATCAATACCACACATATCTACGTGGAAATCGATATGGAAATGAAACTAAAAATGCTACAAAATACCGCCGCACCTGCCGTGCAAAAACCTCTTCCATGGCAGAAACCCGGCGTCTTGCAGTGGCTGAAGGCCCTTACCAGAGCACCCCAATTATGTGCAGTAAACAACTAAGACAGGGACAGAAATAACGGAGGGTTCGAAAATGATAAATTTTAACTTCACATAATTCTTAACTTCACATAACACATTCACTTGCTCGTAGTGGACGGTGGTGATCGTGATGTTATCCCGAGATCCATACAACTCATTGCGGGCCGAACCGGGCAGGAATACAATCAAAGGAAAAATCGCAAGGGGGTATACTGGGAAGATCGTTACCATGTTTATATTGACCTTCATCCTGTTAAATAATTTGAGAGTGGCATGCGCTTCTATACATACGTCCTACAAAGCGACAAAGATGGCAAATTCTATATCGGCTTCACTCAGGATCTCAATTCATACCGCCCCTGCTGCAACAAAGGCGGCATTGATTATGGCTTGTGCCTCTCGTTGAATCGTCTGTAAATGCTCCTTTCCTCGAAAGCTCTCAGCGTAGAGCTTGTAAATGTGTTCGGTGCCAGAGGGGCGTGCTGCAAACCAACCATTCTCAGTGACCACCTTCAGGCCTCCAATGGCGGCATTATTTCCCGGTGCCCGGCTGAGCTTTGCGACAATTGGATCCCCGCCAAGTACTTCTGCCTGAACCATGTCGGGGGATAGTTTGTTTAGAACTGT
>JBDRPB010000201.1:0-3863 GCA_043809485.1 Pseudomonadota bacterium
GACGTTCAGGTCTTCTATAATCAGGAAGATCTCTGGCAAATTCCTGATGAGTTGTATGGTGACAGCCGGCAAAAAATGGAGCCTTATTATGTCATCATAAAATTGCCAGAAGGGGATAAAGAAGAATTTCTCCTGATGACCCCCTTCACCCCTTCAAAGAAGGATAACATGATAGGCTGGCTGGCGGGCAGAAGTGATCTGCCCAATTACGGAAATCTATTGGTATACAAGTTGCCCAAAGAAAAACTGATCTATGGGCCCATGCAAATTGAAGCCAGGATAAACCAGCATACGGATATATCCCGGGAATTTAGTTTGTGGGGCCAGGGGGGGTCAAGGGTCATCAGGGGAAATCTCCTGGCAATTCCCATCAGCGACTCATTTATCTATGTGGAACCCATATACCTTGAGGCCATACAGGAAGCGAGAGAAACGCCAGCATCAGGGGCATCTCAACCCGGAGGTTTTAGAAAACCTCAAGGGACACAGGCGCCAGGCCCTTCACAGCCAGATCAATCAAGGACCGCAGCCTTACCGGAATTAAAGAGGGTAATTGTGGCTTACGGCAATCGACTCCTCATGGAGGAAACTCTTGACAGTGCCCTGCGCCTTGTTCTCGGGGGAGAAATAGCCGCCAGAGAGATGGTTTCCACTTTTAAGCCCGGAACTCACGATGTTTCTGAATCCGGCAAGTTGGCTATGGAACACTATAATAGGGCCAAAGAATATTTACGCCAGGGGGATTGGGCCGGATACGGGAAGGAGCTGCAACATCTGGAGGAGATCCTGCAGGAGATGTCCGGAACGCACGAATGAAATTGTTGCTTTGCCTTATAGGACTCGTACTCATAGTGGAGGGGATCCCTTATTTTGCTTTTCCTGGTAAGATGAAAAAATGGATGTCAACATTGCAGGCGATCCCGGATTCAAATCTCAGGGCCATGGGTTTCGTAGCTATGGCTCTGGGGCTGTTAATTGCCTATTTTTTCAAAGAATAAAAAGATTTGACTTTAAATTCGATTTTGTTTAGCCTATCATGTTTAAAATGCTGAGATGTTTGATATAGAGGATTATGATTACGAGTTGCCGGCAGAATCAATCGCGCAGGTCCCGGTTTCAAGACGGGATCGTTCGCGTTTGTTAGTGCTGGATCGTAAAGAAAGATCTGTTTCAGATAGACTTTTTTTTGACCTGCCCACGCTGCTTCGGCCTGGTGATTTACTGGTTGTGAATGATACGAGGGTTGTCCCTGCAAGGCTTTTTGGCCGAAAGGAAAGCGGAGGTCTAATAGAAATCCTTGTGCTGGGACACAATGATTCAGCCGGCAAAGACCCGGCAACGCGTATTTGTCTTTTGAGATCTTCCAAACGGCCCAAGAAAGGTGGTCTCCTTTTCTTTGAGTCGGGTGTTTCTGGGAAGGTACGAGAGGTACTGGAAAACGGTCTGGTCAAAATCACATTTAGCGGTGATTGCTCTATTGATTCTTTGCTTGAAGAACAAGGGCATATGCCCTTGCCGCCTTACATTAAGCGAGGGGAAAAAACCACTTATTCCCATCTTGACAGGGAGCGGTATCAGACGATTTTTGCGAAAAGGGCAGGTGCTGTTGCTGCACCAACGGCCGGGCTCCACTTTACAGAGGATTTGATCGACAAACTAAAGTCTGCAGGGATTTCTGTGGCCTATCTGACCCTTCATGTGGGACACGGGACGTTCAGGCCTGTTCGGACAAAGGACATCAGAAGGCATCGCCTGGGTGATGAGTCCTACTATATTGAGCCTGAGACTGCGGATGCCATAGAACGGACCAGAGAAAAAGGCGGGAGGGTGGTTGCTGTTGGGACAACTGTCGTGAGGGCATTAGAGACTGCTGTGACCCCTGACGGTTTGATATTGCCGGGAGATGGGAAGACTGATCTGCTCGTGACTCCCGGCTTTTCTTTTAGGGTAGTGGATGCCCTGATTACCAATTTTCATCTGCCAAAGAGTTCGTTGCTTTTCCTTGTATCCGCCTTTGCCTGCATGGAGTTTATTAAACAGTCTTACAGGTCGGCTATTAAGAAAGGGTACAGGTTTTACAGTTACGGGGATGCGATGCTGATACTGTGAACAAACAACGGGCTAATGTATCTTGGAATTTAGAGTAATTCACAAGTCCAGGGAATGCAGAGGCAGGCTCTGTGAAATCGAAACCCCCCACGGAAGTTTCGAGACCCCGGTTTTTATGCCAGTGGGAACCCAGGGATCGGTTAAGGCAGTCTCCCCGGAAGACTTGCAGGAAGCAGGCGTCAAGATCATCCTGGCCAATACCTACCACCTCTACCTACGGCCCGGGCATGATGTCATAAAGCGGCTGGGTGGATTACATGGATTCATGAACTGGCCGGGGCCGATATTGACAGACAGTGGGGGGTTCCAGGTTTACAGCCTTTCGGGTTTAAGGACCATTTCCGAGGAGGGTGTGACGTTTCGGTCCCATCTGGATGGGTCTACGCACTTCATTGGTCCAGCAGAGGCCATAAAGATCCAGAAGACCTTAGGCGCGGACATTATTATGGCCTTTGACGAATGCGCGCCTTATCCTTCTGACTATGAGTATGTCCTGAATTCCGTTAGGTTAACAAGCCTGTGGGCTCGCAGGTGCCTTGAACTCATGGATGGTGCTAATCAGGCGCTTTTCGGCATAGTGCAGGGTGGCATGTATCGTGATCTAAGGGAGATGAGTGCCGGGGATCTGACCGCCATGGGTTTTGAAGGGTATGCCTTGGGCGGGCTTTCTGTTGGAGAAGACCGTGAGACAAGATTACGGGTCATTACAGAGACGATGGACTTTCTACCGGAAGACAGTCCGATTTATCTAATGGGTGTAGGTTCGCCGGAAGACTTGATAGAGGCGGTTATGCGAGGTGTCGACATGTTCGATTGCGTTATGCCGACCCGCAATGCCCGAAACGGCACCCTTTTCACAACTAATGGCAGGATTACAATCAAGAACGCCAGATACGTGGATGATGAAAGGCCTATTGATGAAAATTGCCAGTGCTACACATGCGCTCGTTTCTCCAGGGGCTACTTGAGGCATCTCTTTATGGCAAAAGAGATCCTGGCTTACCGCTTGAATACGATACATAATCTTTATTATTACTGCCATCTCATGCGCGAGATCAGGCAGGCCATTAGGGAAGATAGGTTTACCGATTATCGAAAGGAGTTTTATAAACTTCAAAGGGGCGAAGAGGTTGAGTAAGAGGGATTCAAGGCAAAAGGCACAAGGCATGAGGACACCCACAACTCAACAACTCAACGACTTAACGACTTAACTGAACGAAAAGGAGGTCTTAGAATGAATTTTTTGGCTTATGCAATGGGCGGAGGTGGTGGTGGAGCAGGCGGACAGGGGGGTGGCCTCGGCGCATTTCTCCCCCTCATACTTATGTTCGCGATTTTTTATTTTTTGCTCATCAGGCCACAGCAAAAGAAAGCGAAGCAGCACAAACTATTGCTTTCTGCGTTGAAAAAAGGGGATCGTGTAGTCAGTTCTGGAGGGCTCCACGGGGTGGTTACCGGCCTGACAGATGATGTTGTGACAATGGAGATCGCCCCAAAGGTAAGGGTCAAGGTCTCGAGAGGTTCCATTTCCGGGATTACTGGCAAGGGATCTTGAGGGATTGATGATTGACGATTGATGTTTCCAATGATTAAGCGTCACAATATCCGTGATTCCCCCGGACGGGAAGATCAAAACATCGCAGATACGACCAATCAATAGTCAAGAAAATTTTCAATCAAAGAGGGGAGTAGCAAGTGTCAAAGAGTTTAGGCTGGCGCACAGCAATTGTTGCCCTTGTGGTTTTGATGTCATT
>JBDRPB010000202.1:0-11704 GCA_043809485.1 Pseudomonadota bacterium
GAACATTCTAACAGGCCTGATAGAACCCCACTTTTATGCGGGGTATTCCGGTGGAGGCAAGGCTATTCTTCCGGGGATTTCCAGCTTTGAGACCATGAAGTTCATGCACTCATACAAGATGATCGACCACCCCAATGTGACCAATTGCCTTCTGGAGGGAAACCCGTTCCACGAATATGTGGTTCGCGTGACAGAACTGGTTGGGGCGGATTTCATATTAAATGTGGTCATCAACATGGAAAGGCAGATAGCGGGAGTATTTGCCGGCCATTATGATCACGCCCATCTGGCTGGCGGTGATATGGTTTACGACCATTCTGCGGTTCACCTGGATCAGCCGGTGAATATGGTCATCACTTCCGGGGGCGGGTATCCCCTGGATGCGACTTTTTATCAGGTCAGTAAGGCCCTGATCTGTGCAAAAGACATTTTAATCAAAGGCGGAACCATTGTGGTTGTCTGCGAGTGCCGGGAGGGTCTGGGAAGCCCTGAATTTTCAAGCATCATGCGCTCAGTGTGCAGTCCTCAAGAATTTTTTAGCGGCTATTGCGACCCAAAAGATATTGTCATTGATCAATGGTGCGCCCAGAACATCTATCAGGCCTTAGACCATGCGGGACAAATCTACATCTATTCTCCTGGCGTTTCTTATGACGACTTGAAGAATACTGGCGCCGTCAAGATCGAAAATGCACAGGAAACCGTGGATGAATTGCTCAAAACCAACCCGAAAGCAGTCGTAGTTCCGGATGGCCCCTATGTGGTTGGAATAGTTAAAAAAGGGGGGGCAGAGCATGTCTGAAGCTGCCTCGAAAAGAATAGTAATATTCGCATTGTTTTTGATGTCCTTTACAGTCGGCAGTAATGAAATCGAGGCCTCCTGGTTGATTGATCCGGGTAAATTTCATATTTCAGCCCATGGCCAGACTTCCTGTCAGGACTGTCACGGAGATATTGGTGAGAAGGATCTTCATCCCGAACCCGGGGATGTGAACAAGAAAACGGCTGAATTTTTTCATGTGGATCATTGCCTTTCCTGCCATGATAATATCCTTGACGATTTGGAACAGGGTGTGCACGGTGCCAGGCAGGTCAGCGATTCCGATAGGTATCTGGATTGTCTCCATTGCCACGACCCCCACTACCAGCTCCCTCTCGATAAGGACCAAATGGCCCAATTTGATCCTGCAAAGCCCATTGACGAACAATGCGGGGCATGCCACAGGGAGCAGTCTGCCCTGCCTGCCTTTTCAGATAAAGATGAAAGTTGTATGGCCTGTCACCACTCTGTTGACCCGGCAGATCCCGAGAGCCAAAAGAAGATTTCAAAGCTTTGTTTCCACTGCCATGGACAGAATGGAGCTTTGGCCAGGGAGATGAGGCGGTGGCCAGTATATCCAATAATTGAGCAGGAATATGAGTCTACACCACACGCCCATATTGCTTGTACGGTCTGTCATCCCCGGGCATTGGGCTTCAATCATGGGGAACAACAAGTGGGGGATTGCAGTCAATGCCATTTTCCCCATGATGAGAAAGTAGCGCACGATGCCCATATGGCGGTTTCGTGCGAAGCATGCCATCTCAATGGGGTTCAACCGGTAAGAGACCCCAAGTCAAAGCTTGTCGTATGGACGAGGGCGCATAGTCCGGGTCAGACTTTTAGAATTCATGATATGGCCCTTGAACCGGATGATACATCCTGCAAGAGATGTCACCTCAAGGGAAATCAGATCGGGGCGGTCTCCATGATTTTGCCGGCCAAGAGCATTTTGTGTATGCCCTGTCATGCAGCCACCTTTTCAGTCGGTGACACCACGACTATCCTTTCTCTGATCGTTTTCTTGGTCGGTATCGTGATGGTTATATCCTATGTCTTGTCCGGTTCTATGCCTGGAGAGGCTGATACAGGGCCTCTTAATAAGCTCTTTAAACTGTTGTGGAATGCAGTTAGAACTGTTTTTTCTCAAAAGATTTTTTCCATCATCAAGCCCATGATCCTTGATGTCCTCCTGCAAAGGAGGCTATACCGTCAGTCTGGAAGGCGTTGGCTTATCCACAGTCTGATTTTCTATGCCTTTGTTTTCCGTTTTTCCTGGGGGGTTGTGGCCCTGATCGGATCCCTTTGGAAACCTGAATGGTCCTCAGTATGGGTTATGCTGGATAAGAACCATCCGATAACGGCCTTTCTGTTTGACCTTACAGGAATCATGGTCATTTCAGGTGTGATATTGGCGTTTATTCGCGGGTGGCGCACCAGGTCGGGGCAAATTGCAGGTCTTCCCAGGCAGGATTGTGTGGCATTAGGCTTGATTGCCGGCATTGTGGTGATCGGTTTTATACTGGAAGGTATGCGAATTGCCATGACTGGCAGTCCTGCCGGTAGCGCGTATGCATTTGTCGGTTATTGGATCAGCACACTCTTTTCAGACCCACTTGCATTGACTGGTGTTTATGGATATATCTGGTATCTCCATGCCATTCTTGCCGGGGCGTTTGTTGCCTACATACCCTTTAGCCGGTTGCTTCACATAATTTTAGCCCCGCTGGTATTGGTGTTTAATGGGATCCCTAAGCATGAAGGCAATAAAATGTAGTGCTCTTGCGTGACTATTGACGAATGCGTTGGCCTCTGATAGAAAATATTAAAATCCAGGGTGATCGGAGATAGGGGATAGTTGGAATTTACAACCATAAAAGGTTTCAAAGATATTCTGCCTGAAGAGGTGGAAACCTGGCAGAGACTTGAATCGGAGGCGAGAAGGGTCTTTCATTCTTTTGGCTTCAAGGAGATCAGGCCGCCCCTTCTCGAAAGAACTGAGCTTTTCAGCCGGGGCATTGGCCAGGAAACAGATATTGTTTCAAAGGAGATGTATACCCTTAAGGACAGCAAGGAAAGAGGGCTTACATTACGACCAGAGGCTACGGCTTCCGTGGTCAGGGCCTATGTTCAGCACAGGCTCTATCTAAAGAATCCGATCCAGAAGCTCTTTACCATCGGCCCCATGTTCAGACATGAGCGGCCTCAGAAGGGGAGGTTCCGGCAATTTCATCAGATAAATGCAGAGATCTTTGGCGACCCCGGCTCCAGATCTGATGCGGATATTATCATTATGGCCATGTTTTTTCTGGAGACTATCGGTTTGTCTGGTCTTGGTCTCCATATTAACTCCCTGGGGTGTCATAAGTGCAGGGTCAGCTTCAAGAAAGAGCTTAAGAAATACCTGATTCAAAAAATCCATGCCCTGTGTTTAGATTGCCAGAGGCGGACGGAGACCAATCCCCTGAGGGTTTTTGATTGCAAAGTCGACACTTGCAAGGAGACGGTTTCAGGCGCTCCCTCAATCCTTGATTATATCTGTGAAGATTGCCAGGAGCATTTTGAGTCTGTTCAGGGCTATCTTGAGAGCTCGGGTATTCCTTTTGTCTTAAATCACAAACTTGTCAGGGGGCTTGATTACTATACCAGGACCACCTTTGAGATCCAGACAGATCGCCTGGGTGCACAAAATGCGGTGACGGGCGGCGGTCGCTATGACGGTCTGGTCAAACTCCTTGGAGGCCCGGACCACCCTGGCACTGGTTTTGCCATGGGAATAGAACGGCTGGTCGCACTTCTGGATGAGGATGCGGAACAGGAAGTCCGGACACCGGATCTTTTTATAGCAGCACTGGGTGATACGGCCGAAAAGAAGGCCTTTAACTGGGTAAATGACCTGAGAAGAACGGGCATCTGGGTGGAGACGGAATATAGCTCAAAGGGACTGAAGGCCCAGATGAAGAGAGCTGGACGCCTGGGCGCAAGGAAGGTCCTTATCGTGGGAGAGGATGAGCTGGCTTCCGGGAAAGGTCTCCTGCGGGACATGGAAAAGAAGGTTCAGGAGGAAGTGGAACTCCAAAACATTGTAAACAACCTCAAAGGAATACTAAAAGAATCGACAGGATAACCCCGCGTTCCGCGGGGCCCCGACAGCGGGATCTACACTTCGCTTCGACAGGCACGGATAGCCATGCTATTATCCTGTCCATCCTGTCAGAAAGCATAAGGGTGCTGCGATAAGTGAAAGAAGACCAAGATATACGAATAGATTCCATGGGAGATTGGAAGCGTACCCATGACTGCGGAAGCCTCAGGCCAGATAACGTGGGCCAGGAGGTAGTGTTAATGGGGTGGGTGAACTCGAGGCGTGATTTCGGAAATTTGATCTTCATTGATCTGAGGGACCGGGAGGGGATCACCCAGATTGTCTTTGATCCACAGGTGGATAAGGAGAGTCACGAAAGGGCCCATATCCTGAGAAACGAATGGGTTATTGCGGTTAAAGGCACTGTTGTCCCTCGTATCAAGGGTCAGGAAAATTTTATCCTGCCAACCGGGTCCATTGAACTGAAAGTGCAGGAACTGAAGATTCTCAACAGGACTGAGACCCCCCCTTTCCAGGTGGATGGAGCGGTGGATGGCTCAGAGACCCTCAGGCTGAAGTACCGGTATCTGGAATTGCGGAGGCCCCAGGTCTTGAGCGCCTTCCGTAAACGCCACCTGATTGCATCCTGCATAAGGGAATACTTGGACAACAAAGGCTTTATTGAGGTCGAGACACCCTTTCTCACCAAAAGCACGCCGGAAGGGGCCAGAGATTACCTGGTGCCCAGCAGGGTCAACAGGGGTATGTGTTATGCCCTTCCACAATCCCCCCAGCTATTTAAGCAGCTTCTCATGATTGCCGGATTTGACCGTTATTATCAGATTGTACGGTGCTTTCGGGATGAAGACCTCCGGGCGGATCGCCAGCCCGAATTCACCCAGGTGGACCTGGAGATGGCCTTTGTGGATGAAGAGGATGTTATGGGGGTTTTTGAGGAGATGATGAAGGATCTTTTTCGCAAAATACAGGAATTCGATATAGCTTCCCCTACACCCCGCCTTGAATATCATGAGGCCATGGACCGGTTTGGCACGGATAGACCTGATTTACGGTTCGCTATGGAACTAAATGACTTAACGGATATTGCAGGCCGATCGGATTTCAGAGTTTTTAAGGGTGTAATCGAAGAAGGGGGTGTGGTCAAGGCCATAACCGTCAAAGATGGGGCTGCATCTTTTTCGAGAAAAGTCCTGGATGAACTCTCCGGCCTGGTGGTCGAATACGGGGCTAAGGGCCTGGCATGGGTTAAAGTCAATAAAGATGGCTGGCAGTCCTCCCTTAACAAATTTTTTAGGGACGAAGACAAAACGGCTGTTAATGAAAAAGTGAAAGCAGCTCCTGGTGATTTGATTTTAATTGTGGCTCAGGAACACACAATAGCCAATGAAGCCCTTGGAAAGCTTCGTGTAGAGGTGGCGCGGCGACTGGATCTGATCCCTCAAGACAGCTATGAGTTTGTGTGGATCACGAGATTCCCCTTATTGGAGTATAGCGAAACCGAAGGGAGGTTTGCAGCAGTTCACCATCCGTTTACCGCGCCATTAGAGGAAGACCTGGCCTTGCTGGACGATCATCCTGAGCGAGTGAGAGCCAGGGCATATGATCTGGTTTTGAACGGGGCAGAGATAGGCGGGGGGAGTGTGAGAATCCATAATCTCGCCACTCAACAAAAGGTGTTCAGGGCCCTTGGTATCTCAGACCAAGAGGGCAAAATGAAGTTCGGATTTTTTTTAGAGGCGCTGAGATATGGCGCTCCTCCCCATGGGGGAATCGCCCTGGGCTTTGACCGTCTGGTGGCTATCATGACAGGGGTCAAGTCAATCCGGGAGGTCATCGCCTTCCCAAAAACAACCAGCGCAGCATGCCCACTTACCGATGCACCATCCCGCGCGGATGAAGCACAGCTCAAGGAACTGGGGTTGCGTTTTGATCTGGAACAGTAAAATAAACAAATAGGCCATATCCTTCTTAGAGATGGGCTATTCCCTAACCCGGATAAACCGGAAAAGTTACAAGTGAGCTAAAGTTTGAAGTGAACTAAAGTTAATGAGTCGCTTCGCTCCATCTGTTTTTATAAAAAAAAGAATTCCACAACTTTAGGCACTTTAGTTCACTTTAGACACTTCACACTTTTTCAATTTTGCAATTTTCTGCACAGGTTGAGCAGAATTTTATCGCTAAGGATACTAAGACTTAATGCCCTCTGGTTCTAATGCTCATCCCGCAAAATATACCTGCGCTTGCGCCCAGGCTATTCGCAATCATATCCCAAATTGAGAAAAGTCTACCTGGTACAAAACCCTGGGCAAATTCAAGTCCGATTCCCAGAAGGATCATGAAAAGTGCCCATGCCAGGGCCTTCTTTGCACTTACAAACCCAAAGAACGGCAGGACTGACAGCCAGGAATAAGCAAGAAAATGATATAGCTTGTCTGACCACCTGAAATAAAACGGAAACTCAACCTGAGGTATTAGGGAGAGATAGGACACTGTGCCGATGGATATGATCCAAGCGACAATTACAAATTTTGGAAATGAACACCAATGAACTTTCATGTCGTTTTATCCAGCGGCCTCCAAAGAACTATAGCTGAAATGAAATAGAGCACTAAAGCTATTCCTATAACAAGGTTGAAACCAAAATGAACGGACAATATGGTCGCCAGAATGGCGCTTAGAACCGAGGCACAGCCATTTATCCCCCAGGCCCATGGAATAAATTCCGGTCTGGCATAAGCTACTTTCGACAGGCCAAGCGGAAAAGGCATGCCCATGCAAAAGGCCAATGGGGCAATAAGGAGGATGGTAATTGGGATTTTCCATAAGTTTGATAAGTACATCCAGTGTTGAAACATGAGGGGCAGAAATATCACATAGAGGAAAGAAATAATCCCAATACCTGCAACCGCAGTGGCGATGGGCAACCCGTTGGGGCGCGCGCGAAGTCTTTCAAGATTTTCGGACCAGCGTTTGGAGAAACCACTTCCCAGGCCGGCAAAGGTGAGGAAGGCGCATAAAACAGCAGATGCTGAATAAACCGGATGATGGAGAAAAAGAATAAATTTCTGAATAAATGCCATTTCAATGAATAGAAATGCAAGCCCCAGGCAGAAGAAATAGGAAATAAGTCGTCCTCGCTGGCGCCCGGCCATTATGTTGCGTGTCAGAAGTGCGAGGGGAAGTAAAACAAGGACAAAGCTCATTATGACGGCCTGAAGGAGTGTTGCAACCAGGACCGGGTAGCCCCATTCAAGCAGTGGGAGCCCACCTTGTCCTTTCAGTGCCAGGATTTCTCGAAGCGTACGCCACTTGAAAAAGTGAAAAAAATAGGGCCGATCATCAGTAGTGGGGGAGATATGAAAATGGTAACGATTGACAAATTCATCCCTTTCTTTTCCAAGAAGTGCAGTCACTCCTTGAAAAAAATATGGTTCTTCCAGGAGATTATATTGATTGACATCAGTTTTCGTGATCCCGGGATAATATACAGCGTCAAATGACCGTTCGTGGCAAAAAGATTTTATGGCAGAGACTTCGGCCTTTGAAAACACACCTTTTTTTAGCAGCAATGTCGCTGTCTTCCAGCTTCGGATCATTGCCAGTTGCTGGCCGGGATCATCCATACCCAATTTTTGACATGCCGTGATTGCGGTCCCAAAAAGCCTTAAAGCATCTTTCGACGGCACCTTAAGCCAGCGGGTGATGGCCAAAAAACCGCCAGGCTTCAGGCGGTGAAAATATTCCTGTAAGGCCTCCACTGTGTAGAGATATGAGGCGTTAAGCGCTCCTGCCCCTGATATAGAGGAGCTGAAAGAGTCCAGCAAAGAGACTTGAATTAAATCATAACTCTTCCTCCCTTTAGTCACAAATCCTCGCGCTTCAGCAAGGTGAACCATGGCTTCGTCTTTTTGGTAAATATGGCCGGCAAAATCGGCATGCATCCGGCGAACGAGGTCTACGACCTGAGGGTTAATTTCCACCGCATCAATATTTTTTGCCTGATGGTACAGGGCCATTAGAACATCCATTCCACCTCCGGCACCAAGGATCAGGACTTCAGGTCCCTCCAGCAGATGGTAAGGGAGAGCGGATGAAAGATAATCTAAATGGGCGATATGTTCCCGGTTACCGTCATACCGTGTGATTGGGCTAAAGGCATCGCCGTCAGTGAAAATGCCTAACTGTGGTGGGGGTTCCATGGAACAATTCAAACTCAGGCCGGGCGCATATCGAAAAGGAATGGTGGGGCTTTGAACAACTGCAAGCCACCCCAGGGGACTGAAATGTTCACTGATGATTTTGGTATTAGGAGCACGTAGAGCAAGGCTTAATCCCTTATACTCCGATATCCGAAGGGAAACCCACTCTTGGGGCCAGATAAAAGGTGCCATACAGCCAAACAGCATTAAACCGAATGCAGCTCTGCGGGACCAGGATACATGTAAGCTCAGGGCTAATACTGCAGCGGCGAAGGGTCCTGCGGCCCCGAGAATTTTGAGACAGGTGGCAGGAGAAAATTTAAAAAGCATAAAAACCATCAAAAGAGCGCCCACGCCGGCCCCAAGGAGATCAAAACGATAAATGCGATGGATCTGATCTTTAAAGCGTGTAAAAACAATGCAGATACAATTCGCTGCACAGAAAAAAGGCACAAAAAGGGCCAGATAAACGCCGAGCAAGCGGAGAAACTGCCTGTTTTCCCACATGATTTCAAGAGGATTAAAGGCAATCTGCTGGGCAATTATGAAACTGCCCACCATCGTGAGACCAAAAAGAATCGCATTGCCAATGAAAAACACGCCAAATCGGGGAACAAACCATTTCTGGGTGAGGGCGACGAAGGTACCGCTTGCGCCATAGCCGAGGAGGGCGAGGCTGATAATCATGGAGACGAAATGGTGCCACTGGATGATGCTGAGTAACCGTATCAGAAGGATTTCATAACTGATTGCTGCGGCTGAAATGAGAAAGATAGCAAAACCGGGGCGTAGCATCAATGACCACCGGTAAGGGGCACAAATATAACGGGCAGTACCTGTTTCGTTATGATTTTACCATCATTTCTCTTTTCCACCAGCATAAGCTGTTGAGTCATAAACGCACCGCCAACAGGGATGACCATTTTGCCACCGGGCCTCAATTGCTTGATGAGAGGTGGCGGGACGTGGTTGGCTGCGGCTGTAACGATAATACCATCAAAGGGAGCAAGTCCTTCAAGACCATAATATCCATCACCCACCTGAACAGCTATATTCTGATAACCCAGATCCTCTAACCGCCCTTTTGCCTGCTCCCCAAGCTCTTTGATTATCTCAATTGTGTAGACCTTTTTAACCAATTCAGCCAGGATAGCCGCCTGATACCCGGAACCTGTTCCCACCTCCAGGACGATATCATCGCCCTCAACGTCGAGAAGGTCAGTCATTAAGGCCACAATGTACGGTTGGGAAATGGTCTGGCCATAACCAATGGGAAGAGGGCGATTTTCATAAGCTGCACGCCTGAGACTCCCTGGTACAAATTCATGCCGGGGCACGTTCGCCATAGCCTTCATAACGGATTTGCTCAGTTGCTTTTTCCCTATTCTCCTGCTTGTTGCCTTTACGTCCCCTTCGATTTCTTTGATCATCCGCTCGCGCTCTGCACGATACTCATCAGTATTGCCGGCAAAAGCCATACCGGCTGAAACAATTCCCACAAGAAACGTGAATAAAATCACACGGCATTTATTCATCTGTTTTTTCCCTTATATCCATGAGGTACAGGTTTCCCATCCACATAAACCTGATTTTTTTCATCAAGCCCGAAGCGGCCCCTGGATATCAGCTCTATGCTCAAGGGGAATATCTTCCAATCTCCAACTGCCTTAAGGCGCTCCTGATGCTCGTCCACTATTTCGAGGAATTTCTCTTTATCTTTGGTCATCTTTTCAAGGGGCTCTGGAAGTTCAACAAATAGAGGTTCTGACACCATCAAAAGGGGCCCCGTATCAACACCTTCATCTGTCCAGAGTGTGGAAGCACGAAGCATGGTTTCTCCGGCATGGATTGCATCCCGAACCGCATTATCACCCACATATTTTCTCCGGCCATCAGACAAACAGATAGAAAGATCGGCCGGGTGAACGTTAACGCACCTGTTCAGGGTGATGTAACTCATGTATCCGCCAAGAGCGATCACATCGATATCAAAGGTCTCCACTAACCCTTTGGCCACACGATCATATTCCTTTCTCGCCGCAAGGCCCTCAGGTGTTTGAACAGATCTTTTTAGTGATCTTACCCGATGGAACACGCGAATATCATAGCTGAAGTAGGGGAGGCCATTTTCACAGGCTATCTTTTCTCCGGCACAGACCCCGTCTGACCGATCACTGAATATGAAGATTACTTGAAACGGGGATGTCGCCTCCCTGGCCTCCAGCCCCTTTTCACGTTCGATCAGTTTTGTAATGTTCGTGCCTGAACCTGACATAAAGGCTGCTACCCGCATGGGACGCCCCGCTTTTTCTGGATTGAAGATGGGTGTGATGGGCATTATGAACCTTCCTCCATTAATGCTTCCACGGGCTTCAGGCGATACGGACTCCCCTGCTCTATGGCTGCCAGTACGCTTCCCCCACCGGTGAAATAGTAGGTCTCCGGTGCATCGAGGCCTGCCATATAGATACCGGGGCAGAGATTCTTAAGCTCCTGAAGGGTATCTCCCCCTCCAAATAGCTTCAATGCCGGCCCATTGGAGGCAATCAACCGATACAGGGCCTGGGAACCCTGAAAAAACGAGGGCATGAATCCCATAACCGCATTCACAAAGATAGTTTTTGCTGAATTGATGGCATCTTTCACGTTTGGCTCTTCAAGAGATCTTGGATCGATATCCAGAAGGTACTTAAATGTTTTTCCTTCTTTGAAATCATCGATTTTGACAGTCCTGTATTGTCCCTCACTTTTTCCTTCTGTTGTATCTGACTCCACCAAATAGGGCAGTTCCAGGATCTTGCTCTCTTTCCTGTCCAGCTCGACAAGTTCCATTGCAAGAGCTCTGTCTTCCTTCGAGACCCCGGCAATTTCCACTCCATATTTGGCTGAAAGGAAGGTGTTGTACATCAGTCCACCTAAAATCAAATTGTCCACCTTGTTGTAGAGGGCCTTGAGCGGACCAATCTTAGTGTCGTATTTGGCCCCTGCAATGACTGCGATAAAGGGCCTTTTGGGATCAAGCACCCTGTGGAGATTCTTGAGTTCTTTCTGGAGCAGAGCACCTGCATAGGCAGGTAAGAGCTTGGCCACATCATAGGTGGATACGTGGGCCCGATAAGAGCCAAAGGCATCGTTGACATAAAGGTCTGCCACGGCGGCGAGCTCCCTGGCAAATACGTCCCTCTCAGGCCCTTCAGCCTGCTCTCCTCTAAACCAGCGCGAATTGGGGAGATAAACCAGCCCGACCCGCCCTCTTTTAAGATCTTCAATGGACGATTCAATTGTTTCATCAAGGTGCATAATGCCATTTTCAGAATCTACCGGGAACTCCTGGACCTGTATGTTAATGGGGAGTTTTTCTTTAAGGTACTGGGCTATAGGCCGGACAGATTCTCCTTCCCTGCAGGTTATTTTGCCCGATTTCTTATCTCTGGGCCGGCCAACGTGGGTCATAAGTATGGCCCGTCCCCCTTTCTCAGCAATGGCATAGAGCGTTCCCAGGGTGGCCTCAATGCGATACGGGTCCTTGATGATTCCATTCTTAACAACGTTATGATCCACCCTCACGAGGACCACCTT
>JBDRPB010000203.1:0-14992 GCA_043809485.1 Pseudomonadota bacterium
AATCACCCAAAAGGATTGACCGTGGCTGAGATAGGGCAACCGCCCGGAACTAACCAAATCATCAAGGAAATAAAACGCGCCGGAATTCACTTCGTTATTGCCCTGCCCGATCGCACCACGAGCCATCACCTGCTAAAAACCATCATGCGAGACCCGGACTTCACCGTGGTACAGGTGTGTAAGGAGGATGAGGGAATATCTATCTGCAGCGGCCTTTACTCCGCCGGACAGAGGGCTTTGCTCCTGATCCAGTACACTGGCATGCTGGACTCGATTAACGCCCTGCGCGGCGTGGCCGTGGAAGGCCAGAACCCGGTGTGCCTCATGGCAGGATTGCTGGGAAAGGAACCAGGTGTCCCGCCCACACAATCGAAACGCTACGGACTGCGGATAGTCGAGCCGATCTTAGATGCCATGGGGATTGAGTATCACCTGATCGAGGGTGCTGAGGACACGGAAAAGATCGTGCCAGCGGTCAATAGCGCCTACGCGCGCTCCGGGCCGGTGGTGCTGCTCATCGGAAGGGAGCCAAAATAGCCATGATGAAACGAGACGAGTGTCTTAAGGTTTTGGCCCGCCATCGGAAGAACGAGATCGTGGTGGCGGTTTACAAGGCAGCCCATGAGTGGATCCATATCTCTCCGAGCGAGCTTAACTACACTTTTACCGGAGCCATGGGCCAAGGCTCTTCTCATGCGCTGGGTCTTGCTCTGGGCCGTCCCGACAGGAGGGTTATTGTCCTGGATGGCGATGGCAGCCTCCTGATGAACGTGGGTAGTCTCGTCACGATTGGCCATGCCGCCCCCAAGAACCTGATTCACTGCGTTTGCGAGAACGGCACCTATGAGACCACTGGCGCTGTGCCGATTCCAGGGGCCGGACGCATTAGCTTTACAGGGATGGCGCGGGCCGCAGGTTATCCCAAGACCTATGAGTTCAACAACCTCCATGACTGGGAACGAGATGTGGCACGCGTTATAAATGAAGCGGGTCCTGTCCTGGTGGATCTGAAGGTGGTGCCGGGAGAGGACTATCCGGAGGACTTCCGCCGCCTCTCTAGCGTCCAGCACAGGGAAGCATTCCGACAGGCGCTGCACCGAATCTTGTAAGTCCCCTGGCCCAAAAAAGAACGATAACCTAAAACAAAGTGGGGCTGATCTGGTTGTATCCAGTGTCAGCAATGCGTTCGGACCATGGCCGCGAGAGCCATAAGACACATTTCCGACCTCAGGGTCATGGACAATAGGGAATTGGTTTTTCCGGCTTTCGACTAGCCCAGCCAAACAGCGGCAGAAATAATTGCATCCAAATTCATGAAGCAAGGTTCATTTCCAAAATGTGAATTGAAATCAAAAAGACCTATAGACAAGAGAGTCGGAGAGGAATGTTAATGGAGAGTACAGAGGTCATTAGAAGTAATTGCAGGGGATGCCACGGGGGGTGCGGTGTCTTGGTCCATATGGAAAATGGGCGTATTACAAAGATCGAAGGGGACGCTGAGTTTCCCACAAACCGGGGAACCATGTGCAGTAAAGGGCTGGCATTTCCTGAACTGGTCTACCATCCTGACAGAGTGAAATATCCCCTCAAGCGTGCAGGCATGAAAGGGGAAGGCAAATGGGAGCGTATCTCCTGGGACGAAGCCCTGGACACCATCGCGGAAACCTATCAAAATATCAAGGAAAAATATGGGGCTGAGGCCATCGTCTTGGGACAGGGAACCGGAAGAGAGTATGAGACTTTCCTGTACAGGTTCGCCGCCCTTCTGGGTACACCCAATGTCATTGGAGCCGGGCACATGTGCTACGTTCCGAGAGTCGGCGTTACCATCATGATGTGCGGAGGCCTGCCGGTCTGCGATTATGAATCCGAGCCCCGTTGCATCATGGTGTGGGGCAACAATGTATTATTCAGTAATGCCGATGAATACACCGGAGAAAATTTAAGCCGGGCCTTGTCAAAGGGGGCGAAACTCATTGTCGTGGACCCCAGAAAGACCTACCTCGCTAAAAAAGCGGACTCCTGGCTGCAGCTCAGACCCGGCACAGACACGGCTCTTGCCCTGGGCATGGCCAACTTCATCGTCCATGAGAAGCTTTTTGATGAGGAGTTTGTTGAAAAATATGTCCATGGTTGGGATGCCTTCGTGAAACGTGCCGCGGAATACCCTCTTGAAAAAGTCGAGAAAATCACCTGGGTTCCTGCCCAAAAGATAAGGGAAGCCGCACGGCTCTATGCCCGCACCAAACCCGCCTGTATCCACTGGGGAGTGCCCATTGAACAGACCATTAATTGCACGGACAACAACCGGATTCTAACCTCACTTATGGCCATGACGGGGAATCTGGATATCCCGGGCGGAAACGTCTTTTTTTCACCGCCGCCCACCAGGACGATGGGAGAGTTCAGCCTGTTTCGCGATATCCCCCCTGAAGTAAAGAAGAAACAATTGGGAGGGGATAGATTTAAGCTGGGACAAAGGATATCTCAGGTAACCCCCAAAGTGGTATGGGACGCCATTTTAGCTGAAAAGCCCTACCCGGTGAAGGCCGTTCAATTGAACGGATCAAACCCGGTAGTCACACGCGCCAATGCCAAGGAGGTATACCGTGCGCTCAAGGAGGTCGAATTTTTAATGGTAGCTGATTTCTTTCTCACGCCCACAGCTGAACTCGCAGATATCGTGCTGCCTGCATCAACTTGGCTGGAGTATAACTATATTGGCAACTGGACGCTTCGGCACGGATATATCTTCCCGAGGCGTAAAATTATCCAGGTGGGTGAATGTTGGCCGGACCAGAAGATGTACATGGAGCTGGGAAAGAGGCTGGGGCAGGATGATTTCTGGTGGGAGAAAATCGAAGATGCCTATGATTATATCCTTGAACCAGCAGGACTGTCCTGGGAGAAAATAAAGGACAAACCCTATGTCAGAGGCGACGTGACCTACAGGAAATATGAACAGAAGGGGTTTTCCACACCGACCGGGAAGGTCGAGCTCTATACCACGATCTTTGAAGAGTGGGGATATGATCCCCTTCCCCAATACCGGGAAATTCCGGAAAGCCCTGTGAGCACCCCGGAAATCGCCGAAACGTATCCGTACATTTTAATCACCGGCGCCCGACAACCCTGCTTTTTTCACTCCGAGCACCGCATGATCCCTCTTTTGCGCGAGCTGCGTCCAGATCCCATTGTCGAGATTCATCCCGAGACAGCAAAAAAACACGGTATCAAAGACGGCCGGTGGGTCTATATTGAATCACCCAGGGGACGTGTCAAGCAGCGTGCCAGACTCACAAGCGAAATCGACCCCCGGGTTATCGCAGCGGACCATGGCTGGTGGTTTCCCGAGGTTGAGGACCCCGGCCACGGTTGGGACCTGTCCAATATCAATATCCTCACCGATAATGATCCAAAGGACTATGATGTGGCCGTGGGCGCGACCAATCTGAGGGTGCTTTTGTGTAATGTGTTCCCCGTTTCGGAGGAGGAGCAATCGTAAGCCATAAGAGAGGAGAAATAAAAGTTGGCAAAGACGTCATTGATTTTTTTAAAAAATGATTGCATGGGGTGTCATGCCTGCGAGGTAGCATGCAAGCAAGAACATCGGCTGGGGGTTGGGCCTCGGCTGGTGAGGGTGCTTGAGAATACCCCGGATTTTGTTCCCATCTACTGTCACCACTGTGCCAAAGCCCCCTGCAAGGAAGCCTGTCCCACAGAGGCGATTTTCAAGAACGAACAGGGCATTGTTCTTATCAACACGGAAGCATGTATTGGCTGCCGGGCCTGCGTTGAGGCATGCCCCTTCGGGGCCATGCAGTTTGACGATGAAAAGGAGGTCGCGGTTAAGTGTGATCTTTGTATTGAAAGGCTTAAGATCAACCTTCCGCCTGCATGCAGCAAGGCATGCCCGACGCGCTGTATCTTCTGGGGCGAGACGAAGCAACTTTTAGACAGAATTGCGGCCAGCAAGTGATCACCCGGTGACTTTGTAAAAATCCGTGGCCCCTGCCTATCTGCCTCATATTCCCGGTCATGATTATTGTGAGGCAGGCAAAGCCAAAGAATGTATCATAAAAGCCGGGTAAACACCTTCTCATCGAGCAAGTCAGGAGCCATCAGGCTTTTTGAGAAGAAGGGACCCTTGAGCAGGATAGAAAATAAAAGTGTGGAATATTACGAAACTAAGCAGATGTAATAGCCATTATCATGTGGTAGATGCCGTGTTAGAGGCCATCAAAAAAATGGAGTGATTCATGTCGACGGAATCTTATCGATACATCGGAAAGGCCACGCCTCGAAAAGATGGTGTGGATATTGTCACGGGCAGCGCGAAATACATCGATGACATTAAAATTCCAGGGATGCTCTACGGGAAGGTCCTGAGAAGCCCACATGCCCATGCCAACATCAAACATATTGACACAACCAGAGCAAGACGGCTTAAGGGTCTCAAGACCGTCTTGACATTTGATAACACACCGGATTGGTTCATCGGAGTTCCCGAACCGCACCAGCGTGTGCTTGATTCTCGATTACGTTACGTAGGGGACGCTGTGGCGCTGGTTGCCGCAGTAACGACTGAGATCGCGGAGGAGGCCTTGGAACAGATCGATGTGGAATACGAGGTTTTGCCGGCTGTCAATGATGTGGATGAAGCCTTAAAGCCTGGTGCTCCGCAACTGTACGACGCCTATTCCAACAACATTTTCCCTGCCGGGTGTCCTCGATTTTTTGGACCCGACTGCCTGACAGGCATTGTGCTGGGCGATGTTGCAAAGGGTTTCCAGGAAGCGGATTTTACCGCCGAGGGGACCTATGGATATGAAAATCTTCCGAACCCCCTGCCGCCTGAGCCTCCGGGCGTCATCGCCAGGTGGGAGGGGCCGGCTCAGATTACGCTTTGGGCCTCTATCCAATGCTCCAATCTTTTGAGAATGGCGCTCACCCGAATCATGAAAGTGCCCGTTATTCGGGTGATTGGCCTCCACTGCGGCGGCAGTTACGGATCAAAGAATGAGCCGTGGCTGCCCGCCCTGTACACCGCCGCCCTTGCGGGAGAAACCAATAAACCCGTGAAGCTGTGTTACTCAAAGGAGGAGCATTTCAGCACCTACGTTCTGAGATTGGGTTCACGGATCCACGCCAAGATCGGCATGAAGAAAGATGGTACTGTCACGGCAATCGAAGGCGAATGGCTTGTGGATACCGGCGCTTTTTCCGGCTTCACACAGGGGCAGATTGCCGTAGGATGCGGGGAGACACAGATGATGATCAACAGTTGCCGCAACTGGCAATTGAATACCAAAATCGTTGCAACCAATAGAAACCCCTCGGGTGTGGTACGCGGGTTTGGCGGTCAAGAACTGAAAAGCGCGTTGCTCCCGCTGTGGTCGTTGGTTATGGAAAAAGCGAACCTGGATCCCGTAGAAGTATTTAAGAAGAATTATGTCAAGCCGGGCGACGGGTACTATTGGCGGGATGGCAAATGGTATACCTGTACAGGCAAAGACTACTCTAAGGCCATCGATAAAGGCGCCCAGGTTTTCGGATGGAACGACAAGTGGAAGGGATGGTTGCAGCCTTCAACCACTGAAGGCCCAAAACGGACCGGTGTCGGGGTTGGCGTACACGGCAATGCTGACTCGGGTGAAGATGAAACTGAAGCATATGTTCGGCTGAATGCGGATGGGACGGTTGTTTTGCACTGCTTGGTCAATGAATCCGGCATGGGAGAGAGAAGCAGTGTATGTAAGATGGTTGCTGAAGTATTGAATATGCCCCTGGATAGGGTTATCATAACCGAGCCTGACACCATGATCAACCCCTTCAATTTTGATCTTGTCGGTTCTCGGGGGACCTATACAGTGGGATACGCTGTCATCGAAGCGGCCGAAAACGCCAGGCAAGAGTTGCTCGAACTCGCCGCTCAAAAACTTGAAGCTCCGAAGGAAATATTAGAGACTGAGGACGGCCTAGTTTATCTGAAAGAAAGACCCACGGAAAGAATCCCCTGGATAAAAGTTATGGGACCTATGCGCACGATTACAGGTTACGGGCGCTTTGAAGCCGATTACACCAAGCCCAACTTTATGGCCACATTCGTGGAAGTTGAAGTCGATACGGACACCGGTAAGACGAATCTGAAGCGAGTCGTACAGGCAACGGACGCGGGGCAAATCATTGATCCACCATCCCTGGAAGGGCAACTCTACGGGGGGATCGGATCAGCGGGTATCGATACGGCTTTGTTCGAGGAAACTATTTTTGATAAAGCCAGTGGCCGCATACTCAATGCAAACCTGATTGACTATAAATGGCGCACATTTTCCGAGCTCCCGGTCTTTGAAAACGCCATCCTTGAGACGGGCATGGCCACTCATCGATTCAAGGCCCTTGGCGTCGGAGAAATATCAACATCACCCGGTCCCGGCGCCACACTCATGGCCATTTCCAACGCCTTGGGCAGGAGAATCAAAGAATATCCGGCGACCCCTGAAAGAATCCTTAAGGCCTTGGGTAAGGCCTAGCGAGGCCTCGCCTCACAAAACAAAGGTGATACTGATGAAACCATTGCCCCATGGTCCCAGTGGATAGAAACGGCGTAACGGCCTTTGGGTCACTCAAGTTTTCTGACCCGTGGCGTAACCGTGGCTATCAACAAGGCGAAGCCAAGGACTATGGAGCCCCCTAAAGCCACGGCCGGCGGCGTACCACAAAAACTGGCCACCAAGCCCCCTTGCATGCTGCCCAGAGGCTGCAGACTCCAGGTGAGGTTATCCTATAATGGCTACCAGCAGTCCTCCCCAGAACAAGCGATAATTTCGATAACGAAAGACTCTGAACAGTGGCGCCCTCTTGAGCGCCGCCAGCACTGGTATCTGCATGGGCTTGCTTCCTGAGTTTCAAGGAGAGTCAGTTACCTCTCTTTTTAGTCTACTCGCCTGGTGCTGAA
Organism: Pseudomonadota bacterium; assembly: GCA_043809485.1. Classification (GTDB taxonomy): domain Bacteria; phylum Desulfobacterota; class DSM-4660; order Desulfatiglandales; family Desulfatiglandaceae; genus 4484-190-2. Next base: position 6,959 of record JBDRPB010000203.1, read on the forward strand.
CTCCACAACGGCACCCACGTCTATATTTCATGAACCTTTGATAGAACTTCTCTTCAAAAAAATAATTCCTGATTATTCAAGTCAATAGGGGAGACCGTCAAAGGCGAATTGTCCGGAGGAAAGCAACCCGGCCTTGTTTGGACATCCCTGATGAGCGACTGTAATAAAGTTTGCTCTCTGATGGTGGGGAGTGGAACCTATTCCAGGGTGAAGCGATCCCCTACCTGCCACCAGCCGATAATCGAACCATGTCTCTTGAATTCCACGCCTTCCCTTGCTTCCACTTCCCTGATCCAATCCCCCAATCCTGATGCATGGTGAATGATGAGAGGAATGCTGTGCTCAGGGATTATATCTTTGAGAAGGAAATGCCGGCTGAAAATCTTCTGGATATGTGCAGAGCTCTGTTGGGTATCCCATGGAGTGGGGTGGATAAAGCCATGAATCGCACCCTCCCCCCTTGAGTATGCCCATTCCTGAGGGAATCCTTCCCTAAGCTTCCTCATCAAGCGGACAGCCTGAAGGTTGGTTTTGACCGTCAGCCCTTTGTTGAGGTTGCCCAATATCCCATCATCAAAAGACTCAAATCCCACTGAGGCCAAGAGGATGCGGATGCCCATAGACTTGGCCAGTCGTAGAACCTCCCTTACCTTCTTTTCCCCCTGCAGAAACCAATCTGCCCTTAAAATAAGATTGACTTGTGAAATCAATATCCCCCTCTCCTTGACCACCCTTAACAATCGCGGGAGGCCGGGAAGGGGGTTCTCGTTGATCAGCTCGAATGGGATCTTCCTGCCATCCCCCGCCACAGGGAGACACCGAATCTGATTCACAACCGTCTCAATATCCAACGCTCCGTAAAATCCCTTATCGGCAGCCACATCGCAAAAACCACACCCCTTCAAGAGGAGTTTGACCTTCTCTCTATTTCTACGAGCAAAAGAAACCGGATAATCTATCTCGGCCCACCTCGCACATGCCGCATAGGGACATCCAATTTGCTGCAGTACTTGTCCGGTGGTGATATTCAAGGGAATAAGCCCCTCTTCCCCGATCCTGTAGATATTATCCCACTTTACCTTTCTCACAAATCTCTCATTCCAGGCTTGTTCGGCGTTTCGGATTACCCTGCCATCCTCTCCTTGGTAGAGCAGGCCAGGGGTATTGCGCCACTTATCTTTATCCAGATCTTTCAAGAGACAAATGACTTGTTCTGCCGGCCCGTGAAGAGAGAAGGTGAAATTTGTTGAGAGACCATGAAACCGGCAGGGATAGTCCCGGCAATCCTTCTCCCCTACGAAGTCTACGTCGGCCTGGGGCCCTGCCAGGATCGTAAGGGCCCCCTGCTCCTTGAGTTCCTGGGCAAAACAGAAGAGGTCCTCCCTGCCGCTGAGGGTAGAAAAACCGATTATGGGTTTCTCCGCACCAAAATAATCGGCCAGAGTCTTTTTGAGGACGATCTTGTCATCCTCGCGGGCCACGGCTATAACAATACACTCATAGATTGTATGTTCTTCGATAACGGTGGCGGCCATCTGAGGCCCTAGCAGACCATAGGACTCCCCCTTGAAGTAGCTGGCAATGATAGCCATTCTCTTTCTTGCCCTCGTGTTTGTCCCACAGAATGACATTCCCTAACTCCTCTCTGCACATGGACAGGTACCCATGAATTTCCTGTGCGGGGAAACCTGAAACGGGATTATCATGTAACCCTTTGGAAGGTCAAATGTTTTCAGGTGTCTGTTCCTGGCCAATTCACTCCATTTTTAGGAAAATTGCCTGAAGAAATAATGCCTTAAATCAGCCAAATTTGTAACTTTTTTTGTAACTTTTTTCTTGACAAAGACTTTTTGTTCAATTAGATAGATTCTGCCTTTTACTTTTTTAGTGGGTCATTCTTACTTTTTAGAATTACCCTCTATTCATTCTTTCTTTACTGAATAATGTAATGCTCTTTTCTTAATGCAATGGGGCTCTCTGTGGCCCTGCACCATGCCCTTTTTTTCAATAAAACGAGAGAGTTTTTTCTGAATTAAGGGGGTAACATTTAGTAAATAGACGGCTATGTAAATCAGGTAATGGGAATTCTTTAAACTACAAAAAAGGGGGGATAGTTATATGGCTTATAATGCAGTTGAAATGAGTGATTGGCAGATCGCAGAAGCAGCTGAAGAAAATATGCCAACACCTGATGAATGGCAAGAGAAGTTAGGTCTTGAGAAAAATGAAATGATCCCAATGGGCAAGCTCTGTAAGCTCGATTTTATGAAGATCATTGAGCGCCTGAAGGACAAACCTGATGGTAAGTACATTGAGGTAACAGCGATCACCCCGACACCGCTGGGTGAAGGGAAGAGCACAACTTCCTGTGGCCTCATGGAGGGCATGGGTAAGAGAGGGCTTAATGTTGGTGGCTGTCTCCGACAACCCTCAGGAGGTCCCACCATGAATATCAAGGGAACTGCTGCCGGAGGTGGGAACGCACTCCTTATACCGCTGACTGAATTTTCCATGGGCCTTACCGGTGATATCAATGACATCATGAATGCCCACAACCTGGCAATGGTGGCCCTTACGGCCAGGATGCAACATGAGCGCAACTATACTGATGAACAATTACAGAGGCTTACCGGAATGCGCCGCTTGGATGTGGACCCCACCAGGGTTGAGATGGGCTGGATCATGGACTTCTGCGCCCAGAGCCTCAGAAATATTATTATCGGCATGGGCAGCAGGATGGATGGTTTCACCATGCAGTCAAGATTCGGAATCGCCGTAGGCTCCGAACTCATGGCCATACTTTCCATAGTGCGGGACCTTGCCGATCTTCGGGAAAGACTTGATAACATTACCGTAGCATTCGACAAAAAGGGAAATATCGTCACCACTAAAGACCTTGAGGTAGGCGGTGCCATGACCGCATGGATGAGAAACACTATTAACCCAACTCTTTTGACCACGGTAGAGTATCAGCCGGTGATGGTACATGCCGGCCCATTTGCCAACATCGCTGTAGGGCAGTCTTCCATCATTGCTGATCGGATCGGCCTCAAGATGTTTGACTACCACGTTACTGAGAGCGGCTTTGCAGCAGACATAGGATTTGAAAAGTTCTGGAATGTCAAATGCCGGTACAGCGGGCTCAAGCCACATGTATCAGTCCTGACCTCTACCATCAGGGCCCTGAAGATGCATGGCGGTGGTCCCAAGGTGGTAGCCGGACTCAAGCTGCCGGAAGAGTACACCAAGGAGAACCTCGGGCTCCTTGAAAAGGGTATTCCCAATATGGTTCACCATATAAACACCATTAGGACTGCAGGGATCAACCCGGTAGTGTGCATCAATGCCTTCCATACCGATACCAAGGATGAGATTGCCATGGTTAGAAAAGCTGCTGAACAGGCAGGCGCTAGGTGCGCCCTTTCCACCCATTGGGCCGATGGTGGCGATGGGGCCTTAGAATTTGCAGACGTGGTAAAAGAGGCATGTGAGGATACAAACGAGTTTAAATTCCTGTACCCCCTTGAGACGAAGCTGAGGGATCGGGTTGAAAAAATCGCTAAAGTGGTTTACGGAGCAGATGGGGTCGCCTGGACACCTGAAGCAGAGGCAAAGGCAAAGATGCTCGAGGCCGATTCCAAGTATGATGACTACGCCACTATGATGGTTAAAACCCACCTGAGCCTCACTCACGACCCAGCCATAAAGGGAGTGCCCAAAGGATGGACACTTCCGATAAGGGACATATTGATCTATTCCGGGGCCAAATTCCTGTGCCCATGCGCTGGAGCAATTAGCCTGATGCCGGGAACAAGTTCAAATCCCGCCTTCAGAAAGGTTGATGTTGATACAGAGACGGGCAAGGTTCAGGGGATTTTCTAATATAAAATATCCAGGGGGATTAGTCATAATCCTCCTGGAAAAAGTCTCATATCTACATACAGTTTTTATCCCAACTGCCTTCAACCATAAGGTGGTAAATTTATTTTACTCTAAGGACAACAGCCTACTATTAACCGGTTAAGTCTTTGGCGGAGTTAGCGTTCTTATTTATTTTGACATGATCCGGTAACATGATACAGGAGCACGCAGACACCTCTCCTCTCGATTTTTGTGATGAAGTGAGTTTCTTTTTCTTTATACATGACCTCTCAATGCCTTTGGTGTAAGAGCAAAAAGACTTTTCCTTTACCTTTTTGGATGGTATTGTAGTAATTGTTTTTGAATCTATAACCAAAGCAATGTTTAATTAAGAATACCTCACCCAAAAAAAATAAGGTAATTATGAGTTTTCAGAAAAAATTACTGGCAGGAGATTTCGTGATTTTGGCCGAATTTCACCCCCCAAAGGGCGTGGATGTTTCCGATTTGTTCACAAATATCATAAAAATCAAGGGAAGGGTTGATGGGGTTATTGTTCCTGAAATGGCACAGGCAGTTATGAGAATGAGCGCCTTGGGCGGGGCTGCCTTGATGCAGCAGAACGGAATGGAAACTATTATGCAGATCTGCTCCCGGGACAGAAACAGGCTTGCCCTTCAGGGTGATATCTTAGCAGCCTATATGCTTGGCGTTAAAAACCTTCTGGTCGTACCAGGAGAAGAAATCATGTATGGTGACCATATCGAGGCCAAGCCGATTGCAGACATTGATGAATTGACCCTACTCAGGGCTATAATGGGACTTCAACACGGTTTTGATATGGCGGGCATGGAAATAACAGGTGCTCCTGAATTTGTAACAGGTTGTTCCATAAAATCGGCCAAAAATGAGATGGCCCTGAAAGCAGAATTGGAACTTGCCCACAAAAAGGTGAAGGAAGGCGCCCAATTCATTGTAACACCTCCTGTCTTTAACATACCGGCCTTTACGTATTTTATGGAGAAGGCCAAAGAGTTAGGTGTTCCAGTTATCGCCACTGTTTTTGTTCTAAAATCAGTTGGCGTTGCCCGGTATATCTCAACCAATGTTCCAGGACCTCCCATACCGGAGGATATGATCACACGGATAAGGAAGGCTCCTGATAGGATTACTGAGTGTATAGCCATTGCAGGTGAGCTCGTTACCACCCTTAGAGAACTCTGCCAGGGAGTTCAATTGGTAACAATGGGATGGGAAAATCGACTTCCAGCCATTTTGGATGCCGCGCATATCTAATGGTACTATTCATGTTCGATGTGTGAGAAGAGAACCGCTGGATTAACTGATTTCTTGAGAATGCCAAAAAAGGGGGGGTTCCACATTTCAAATGAATGTCAAACCCCAAAGGTAAGCCAGGAAGGCATTGACGGTAAAACATTCTTGCCCTGTTACTATTTTTTACAACCCTTAAAACAATAGTGAGCCTATGGCCTACATTATCAGCCTCTATATCTCGTTGGCAGTCTTTGCACTTGGGCTGGTCTATAAGATAGCCACCTGGTTGTCTCTCAAACCCGGTGTCAACGCACAGGATATATCCAAAGCAAAAAGGGTTTCATCGGCGCTCAAGGGCATACTTGCCACACTGTTGAGCCCCAAGATCCTGACGCTGATCAAGGTGTTTTTTCTTGACATCATCGTCCAGAGGAAGGTCTTTAAGGAAGATTTTTTTCGATGGCTCACCCATATCCTGCTCTATGGGGCATTTATGCTCCTTGTGTTGATGCATGCCCTGGACACATTCATTGCCCCAGCCCTCTTTTCCAACTACCAACCCACGATCAACCCCTTTCTGTTTCTGAGAGACCTCTTTGGGCTGTTAGTCATCGTGGGTATCTGTATGGCCCTGTACCGGAGATGTATCCTGAAGGCTCCACGGCTCACCACCAGCCCCATGGACACGTATGCCCTCATACTCCTGGCCACCATTATGGTCTCGGGCATCCTTTTGGAGGGCGTCAAGATAGGCTCCTACTCTGTCTACAAACGGATGGTCACGGAGTATGCCGGCCTTGAGGAAACCGAGGAAGAATTTAAGGCCCTCACTGCCTTCTGGGTAAAGGAATTCGGCACGGTGGCCCCCCAAGCCCCCTTTGACACGAATCTCCTTGAAACGGGCAGAGAAACCCATGAGATGAGCTGCCAGGGGTGCCATTCCAGAGCACAGTGGGCAGTTACCGGTTATCCGGTGGCCCGGGCATTGAAGGGCGTTGCCCTGGGTCTTGATAAGGCAGGAATCCATACCGTGCTGTGGTACCTTCACTTCCTGGCATGTTTCATCGGTCTTGCATATCTTCCCTTTTCAAAATTCTTTCATATCATCACAAGCCCCTTGAGTCTCCTGGCAAACAGTGTCATGGATACCCGATCGGAGCCTGCGAATATTGCAACCAGGCAGGCCCTTGAACTGGATGCCTGTATGCACTGCGGCAATTGCACCAATCGCTGTTCCGTAGCCGTGATCTTTGAGACAATGGCAAACGTCAACATCCTGCCATCTGAAAAGATTCAATCATTCAAGCGGGTTGTCCGTGGGAAAGAAACCGATGAAGAGAAGCTCAGGGTTATCTTGCAGGGGGCGTATCTGTGCACGAACTGTCACCGGTGCACCGATGTTTGTCCCGCGGGCATCAACCTTCAGGAGCTGTGGCTTGCCATGAGAGAAGGGCTCTTTCAAAGGGACTTCCCGGAGTTTTCCGTGCTCTCCCCCCTTTCCTTTTACCGGGGCCTAATGAGGCAGTACATACAAGGCGATTTCAACAGACCGGTGGAGCGTGCCAGGGAGGCCATTGCCGCCCGGTGCGATTTAATGAAAAACGAGGACAAGGCGCTCTCCCTGACGCCTTCTGACAAAGCATTGCACAACAGCTTACTCCTGTCGGATCAGGCAAGCACCTTCTCGGCCTGTTTCGGCTGCCAGACCTGCACCAATGTATGTCCCGTAGTGGCCAACTATGAACACCCCAAGGATGTCCTGAAAATGCTCCCCCATCAGATTATGTACGCCGCCGGATTGGGGATCAAGGATCTGGCGTTTGGCTCAAATATGCTCTGGGATTGCGTTACCTGCTATCAATGCCAGGAACAATGCCCTCAGGGGGTAAAGGTTACCGAGGTGCTCTATGAGCTCAAGAACTTGGCAATCCGGGATGTAACAGGAAAGGCTACATAATTGGCCTGTTTGCTCTATGGTGGCTATTGGCTTTAAACGAGTAACGAGTTATGAAATTTGCACTATTTTTAGGTTGCAACATTCCGGTGAGGCTGAAACAGTACGAATCCTCTTCAAGGGCGATACTGGCTGCACTGGGCGTGGAATTAGCGGACATCAAGGAATTTAACTGTTGCGGGTATCCCCTGCGCAATATTGACTTCAAGGCCGCTATAGTCGCTGCAGCAAGAAATCTGGCCCTTGCTGCAAGGGAAAACCTCGCCATGATCGTCCTGTGCAAATGTGGCTTCGGCATGCTCAAAGAGGCAAACCATCTCATGAAGGAAGACCCCTCATTGAGGGAAGAAATGAACACCATCCTTGCCAGGGAAGGCCTGAACTATGAAGGCGGTCTTGACATTAAACACCTTCTGTCCGTGCTCTACCATGATGTGGGCATTGATGCTATCAAGGAGAAGATCACCAGACCGTATACGGACCTTAAGGTCGCTACCCACTATGGATGCCATGCCTTAAGACCCAGTGAGATCGTTCAATTTGATGATCCCGTAAACCCCACCCTCTTTGATAAACTCGTAGCGGCAACCGGTGCGGAAAGCGTCTCCTGGCAGAGACGCCTTGATTGCTGCGGTGCCCCTGTGTTTGGAACAAATGATGGGCTATCCATGGATTTAACGGAAAAAAAGCTTGTGGATGCAAGACAATCAGGCGCTCACTATCTCTGCAGTGCCTGTCCATACTGTCATATGCAGTTCGATACGGTTCAAAAGATGATCAATACCGAGCGGGGCGGGAATCATCTTCTGCCACCTATCCTCTACCCACAGCTTCTTGGATTGGCCCTGGGTATTGAAAGCGATGCCCTTGGATTAGACATGAATCAGATAGATATAACCGCTGTGGAGAAGTTTTTATCGGTAGCTAACGGTGAGTGAGAGAGT
>JBDRPB010000204.1:0-3862 GCA_043809485.1 Pseudomonadota bacterium
TTTCAATTGAGGGAATCATTTCTTTTTCTCCATATGACACAAGTAGTTCGCTTCGCTTCCCGCCAAGATAACGCCATATGGCAATAAAAAGATGCCATATGTCGATATCTATTTTGTGCCATATGCCATATATTGTATAAAAAATCAATGAGTGCCATATGCCCCAAAAGAAGGCGGGACTGGAACAGCGGCCCTCCTGGCAAGGGTAGCTTAAAATAGGGATAATATTGAAATTATCAAGTCCGAAACCTCTATTCAAGTGAAAAACAAAAGCCAGGTGGATTGAGGCAGCACCTAAAGGGGAGTTGACAAAGGGTGATGTTTCCGTTAAGTTCGCTACCGGATATCATTAAAGGTTTCAAAGGAGTTCAGCCATTTCTGATTTCTCACAGACCAGTGGTCAGATTACCACGTTTCATATTTTCCGGCAGGATCGAAATCAACTAAGATCCCAACTCAGGCTCCATTCCAAGTGGAAGAAGACCGTCCTGATTGTCCCGCTGCTTGCCAGTGAGTATACTGATCCGGACAATCTGCCCATATTTCAAAACATACTTAGACAACTTAAGGGCGTCACATACGTGTCGAGCATTATTTTTGGCCTCGACAGGGCCAGCGAAGAAGAGGCGTTTGTCCTAAGGGATCTAATAATGTCCGCTGGCATAAGAAATTCCTTGATCCAATGGAATGATGGGCCAGGCTTCAGTAGAATTTACAACCAGCTAAATGAAGCAGGGTTTAATATCAGCGAGCCCGGCAAGGGCAAAAATATGTTTCTCAGTTTTGGAATTGCTATCGCATTGGGTGCTCACTCCATAGGCCTGATTGATGCCGATATCCGGACCTTTAAGCGTACACAGCTCGACAGGCTCTTTTATCCGGTTGTCGCCTTGAACTATGATTTTTCAAAGGCATTTTACGCCAGAATCATGCAAAGGCAAATCTACGGCCGGGTAAAACGGCTGCTCCTTGACCCCTTACTGCTTTCCCTCAAAAGAAAATTTACCGAAAGCAAGCAAGAAAAGATGTTAGACCTGATTGAATTTCTTATGGGGTTTAAATATCAGCTTTCCGGCGAAGTGGCATTTCATGTGGACCTTTTGAAAAGAATGCGCTTTGCCACCAATTGGGGCGTGGAGATATTTACACTAATTGAGGTTTACCGGAAGGCCTCTTCCACGGCGCAGGTCATGTTCTCCATAGAACCTTTCGATCATAAACATCAGAATGCCTCCCCAAAAGACCGAAGCACGGGCCTTAATCGGATGGCTATCGACATTGTCACTACACTGATGAATGCCCTGATTATAGAAGAAGGCCTCGAAATTCCTGACACCTTCTTCAGGGACCTGGCAGTAATATATCAAGCCGTGGCAGAAGACCAGATCAGGAAATATTCCGAGGACGCAGATTTCAGCAATCTTAAATACGATCGGGACAGCGAAGAATACATGGTGAGACATGTCTTCCGCAGTTCCATCGTTCATGCAGGTGAAGTCCTCACTGCGCCATACCGGATGACCGAGAGACTTCTCAGGTTTGTCAATTCCCATTCAGAATTTAAGCCCTTTCTTCAAAACGGCCTTGCTGAAACCATCCTTGAGGTTGAACGCAAAAAAGAACAGAGCGTATTCGAGATGCCCCAGACTGTTTCATGGGAGCGGGTATCAAACAAGCTGCCGCGGATCTTTTACGACCTGATTGAGGTTGTGGAAAATGAGAAAAGGCGCTTTTCCTAAAGATGGAGAAAACGTCTTTTATGGGTGATAGTGTCACTGCGAAGTTCTCAAGCACCACATTTTTCATAATTTTTTCCGACTTAGACGGTACCCTTCTGGATCATAACACCTATGGATGGCAAGAGGCTCAACCGGCCCTCAATCTGTGCAAAAAACTTCACGTTCCAGTTGTTTTAGTCTCCAGCAAAACCAGGGCCGAAATGGAGTTTTTACGCGGCAAGTTATCCATATCCGCCCCGTTTGTCTCTGAAAACGGTGGCGGCATTTTTTTTCCAAGTGATAGCTTTAAGGAACCTCCCGCCGGGGCCTCTTTCGATAAGGGCCTTTGGAAATGGTCCCTTGGCTTATCCTATGCCCATTTGGTCAGGGGTCTTCAAGAGATTCGTGACGAATTAAGATGGAACATCAAGGGCTTTTCCGACATGGGTATTGAAGAAATTTCACAGCTTACAGGGCTTGACCATAAGATTTCTCGTTTGGCCGCTATGCGGGAGTTCGACGAACCCTTTCTCGTTCTTAAGAAGCAAGCCGTTGACGAGAATGCCCTCCATAAAGCTTCAGACAAAAGGGGGCTTACTGTCACATCTGGCGGAAGGTTTTATCATCTTCAGGGAAAAAATGACAAAGGGAAGGCCATGGAAAAGATTATTTCCTGGTACAAGCATGAACATAAGCAGGTCTTTTCTATCGTGCTCGGGGACAGCCCAAATGATTTTTCCATGCTTGAACTTGCCGACTTTCCTGTTCTTGTCCGTTCACAACGTGAGTTTCCGGAGCTAAAAAGGGAAATTCCCCGGCTTAGGGTTACCCGTGAGATTGGGCCAAAAGGCTGGAATAAAGCCATATTAGACATCCTTGGCAAGAAGGAGGAAGAGCGTAGTGTCTGATCGATTAGAAAATGTGATTAACCCGGAAGGCATAGAAAAAGCGGAGATGGTAGTATGTATACCTTCCTATAATGAGGCCGATTCAATCAGCTATCCCACGACCCAGGCTGATAAAGGGCTGGTAAAATACTTCAGTGATGCGTCTTCTGTGATTATAAATTGTGATAATGATTCTCCTGATAATACCAGACAGGCGTTTCTGGACACCCCCACCAAGGTACCCAAGATCTATCTTTCCACGCCTCCTGGCATAAAAGGCAAAGGGAACAATTTTAAAAATCTCTTCCAGAAGGTGGTTGATCTCGCTGCAAAGGCAGTGGTGGTCGTTGATGCGGATTTGAAAAGCATTACTCCTGAATGGATCAAGCATCTGGGAGAGCCACTATTCAGTGAGTTCTCATATGTGGCCCCCCTGTATGTAAGGCATAAATATGATGGTACAATCACTAATGGGATTGCCTATCCTATGACAAGGGCATTATATGGCGGTAGAGTCCGTCAGCCAATTGGAGGTGATTTCGGTTTCAGCGGAGAACTGGGAGCGGTTTATCTAAAAAATAAAGCGTGGGACGATTCGGTGGCCAATTTTGGTATTGATATCTGGATGACGACCATTGCCATTAACCAGCGGATTCAAATCTGCCAGTCCTTTATGGGGAGGCCAAAGATTCATCGAACCAAAGATCCAGCGGCCCACCTGGGACCTATGTTCAGGCAAGTGGTTGGTACCATTTTTTCCATGATGGGTCACTTTGAACCATTCTGGTCCAAGGTCAAATACAGCAGACCCACCGCAATTTACGGCTTTGGCCTTGGAGAGGTAGAAATGCCTCCCAAGGTTGAAGTAAATACACAAAATTTATTGGAAAAATTTCACAGCGGATTTGATGACTATCACAGTCTATGGGAAGAGATCCTGGCCAAAGATGTTTACCAAAAGCTGTTTGAGATCAAGGGAATGAAAGAAAGGGAGTTTAATTTTCCCACAGATCTGTGGGCAAGGGTCCTGTTCGATATGGCGGTCGGCTATCAATACTCCACAAGGGATCAAGATCTAATGATGGAATCCCTGATTCCTCTGTATTTTGGGAGAACCCTCTCCTTTGTTAAAAGGACCAGAAAGATGTCCATCAAGCAGGCGGAAGAGGCAATCGAGGATGATTGCATGACCTTTGAAATGACAAAACCCTACCTGCTCCAGCGGTGGATGGAAAAGAAATCCTCATCAGACTAATG
>JBDRPB010000205.1:0-5778 GCA_043809485.1 Pseudomonadota bacterium
AAAGCGAATAACCTGCTCCTTAAACATCATTTGCTCTTCGGTGAAAGAAAAATCCATAATCTCCTCGATTTAAATGCGCTCAGATTTCAACATTCAGGAAAAGAAGAAATGTGCAATAAAACAGTTTCATATCACTGACCGTTGATCGCTGAATGCCTGTTTCTCTTCTGGTTCCTTGCCCCGTTTAAAAAGACCTCCAAAATGCTATCTGCTATCCTTTCCTTCTGCGCATCATCCTTCCAAAGATCGATGCTATTTAACTGGTACAATAATTTGCCTGTCCCTATTTTTTCAATTGGAAATGATTATTAATAACGATCTAAATTAATATCGCCTCTTGGGCAGACTGAATTTTCTCATATTCATGTCCGTGAATCGACCGGGTTTCCCAGAGGTCTACTGCCTGCTGCATATTCAGCCACAGTTCAGGTGTGGAACTAAAGACTTTGGCCAGCCGAAAGGCAATATCAGGCGTCACCCGCCGACGCTCATTAACAATCTCTGAAACAGTTCTTCGGGAAACATCCATCAACTGGGCCAGTTGTATCTGAGAGAGGCCTGTTTCCGGCAATAGGTCCTCACGGATCAACTCACCGGGATGGGTTGGTTTTCTGATCCTATTTTCCATGGTAATCCTCCAAATCTACATTAAAAACATCGATATTTTCAAAACGAAATGTTATCCGCCAGTTTCCTGTCACCCTTATGCTATATTTTCCCTTCATCTTTCCACTCAGTAGATGGAGTCTGAAACCAGGTAATCCGAGGGCTTCCAGGGAATTGGCAGCATCTAACACATCTAATCGCCTTCGAAGCCGGTCTGCCATATCGGGGCGCACACCTTTTGTGCTACCTTTCAAAAATAATTCTTTAATGCCTTTGTGCCTCCAGCTCTTGATCATAAATATTTGTAACGCAAAAAGTTACAATTGTCAAGACCAATCTCTTCGCTCTGCTATAGATTTTCAGATGTTTAATTTCACAAGGCTAAGGGAGGAATCCTGGTAAGTCGTACATGTTCAACCATACATTTAGCAATCCAGATCTTCTTGCCTGCATCATTATCATACGGTTACCCCAGATTTATCGTTTTGTTTCTTCCAATAACGCCGGTATATCCATTTTGCCCGATGCTGAATGGGGAGGTTTTGAACACGCTCAATCCATCTTCCTGTCGCCTCGAGTGCCCGCTGGAAGGCCATCTTCGTCACAGACCACTGACTGTTTGTTATAGGATCGTAGGCTTGATTGATGAAACTCTGTTCCAGTGAATCTCGCTCCTCCCTGAAAGCCTCAAGCCGGGCCGTGTAATCCAATAAAACCGAACGGTGCAACATCTCATGATACCACCACAAGGTAAGGGGATTGAATGTGCCGTCCGGGACAGGGCCTATGTCAGGCAACACTTCCTTCTCAAACGTGATGGGTTTAAAGATCCCAGTGCAAGGTGCAGAGGTACCAGTGACCCAATAGATCTGTTTATCCTTTTTAAGATAGGCCACTACGGAGCCTGTGGATTGGGTGGCGTTTCTGGTCAGCGTGTTTGCGGCGTGGGCGCACAGGCACCTGGCCAATATGTGGGAGTCGGGACGATAGCTTGCTGTCTGATGATCGCGCAGTATCTTAATGGCGGAGGATACACCCAGCTCACCCTTTTTGGCGGCTACAAGGCTCAATGAACGCTTTCGTCTGCGCCGAGAAGCTGAAAAGGTGGTAAACAACCGGTCCGAAAAACAGCGTGCAAAATGAAAGGTCTCTCCTTTCTTCAACAGGCCTTTCTGTCGGGCCGTGTCTATGAGGTCAGGATGACACTGATCGAATTCTCCACCAATGGTCAATCCGTTGCTGATGGTGTAGACATCTTTAACCTTAAGTGCGGCCCAAAGGGGTCCGGCTGTTTCCAGAACCCAGGCTTCATCGGGGTCCGCCACAATAAAACTATTATGATAGACCATCCGCCTATCTTGGTACCCGCAAATTCCTCCTTGCCCGTGGTCCGAAAGCAGCTGAACCATTGTCTCTAATGCATCGGCCGCCGTAGCCGACCTTTCCAGGGCCAGGCGCAAGAGGTCCATGCCTGTCAGACCGCCTTTCCTTGTCAAAGGCATCTTGGTCCATACAGCTTCGTTTCCGATAACCACCCCTTTATCGTTTGCTCCCATCTCGGCGCCCCACATCCAAAAAGGTCGGCTCAACAGTACAGCGTGAGTCTCCCTGACCTGTGGAATTTTAATGTATGTACATCGTAACATATTCCTTTCTGAATATGCCTGAGCGGGGTAATACTCTAAGGCCTGAGCTTCGTTGGGCTCCCGGTCGCTGTTCTTTCCGAATATTATCGAGCCATCCGCAGTGGACGGTGGCAGGGCTACGAATGTGTCACACATAACTCAGCGTTTTATCTTTCCTGGAAGAATAAACTCGTACCGCCTCCGCAAAAATTTTGTACTGATCCAGCAATCAAGACGGCGAAAGGCGAGAAATACGGTCCAGATGATTTTGTCCTCCTTATAATAATTTTGTACTTCTTTCACCGAAAGGGGTCTTAAATCATCAGTGATGTACTGGTTAATGATCTGAATTGTTTCCGGTACTAAATCCGGTCTCTGTTCTTTATAAAGGTTGGCCGTTAGGTCAATATAGACCGATCGCGGATTGTAGTACCTGTTCATTACATCCGAGAGAAACAGCCACCGGATGATCCAGCGCAAAAATGATGGTGCGCTTTGCAGGAACAATTCCGGATCCAGTTGCTCTTGGCCCTCTATCCGGTGAAGCGGTGTGCTGGTGTCGACATAGATCATTTGAGGGCCGGTCTCCCCTTCGAGCCAGACCCAGTTGGATACCTGACCGTCCAAGGCCAGTTCTATTGAAGGTCGCCTGGAATGATTAAAATGCCAGACTTTTTCAGTTTCAGAAACAATATGTTCGAGTAATGGATGTGTATCCTTACGGTCAAGGGTGTGAATGAGTTTGTGACTGAAGCGCGCTATCGGAAACTGCCTTTGCACTATATAGACCGAAACCGGTCGGTCTGTGACCTGGATGATGCATGTCCCATGTTCCGGCAGTTTCAAACCGGCTTCTATCAGCAACTGGCAGTATTGAATGTATTTTGAGGTATAGGTTTCGGCGGAAGCACGGTCGGAAAACAGAGGCATCCGTTTGAAAGCCAAATCGGTATGGTCGGCTATCTGGAAGATAGTGGAGATTTCACCAAAACCGAGGATCGAAGCCGGGATCAGGGAACTTCCGAGGTTTTGAGGATTTAACCCCTTTTCAAATTGATATAGGAGTTCTTCGTTAATATCCATATATTCAGTCAATGTATGCGTAAAAAGTCATTGGGTATGTTAAGTTTATGGATGAATACCGGCTATTTTGCTCCAGAAGTTCTCCATTTTACTTTTAGCTTTCACTAAAAGTGCCAAACGGCGGGCCGAAGTTAGGGCCTTATCAAGCTGTTCTATCACCCATTCCACCTTCTCCATTTCCATGACCAGTGGTGGCAGGAACTGACAAACAGAAGGGTCATTGTTGGCGAAGACCATGAGGAGCCCATGATCATAGGCGGTCTTGGTGAGAAGGGGTCCAAATAGCTTGTCTTTTAGTTCCAGTCCCATCAATAATCCAAGCTGACGCAAGCCCATTAAAAAGCTGGAATGCTTTTCCTTTAGAGTTTCAATGCCTTCAGAAAATCGACTGGCTAACTGGTTGACGTGATTCAGAAACTCGGGTGCCGATGAGATTTGAAGAACCCGCATAGCCAAACGGCAGCCGACCTCAGCACCTCCGAAGGTGGAGATGTGGATAAATGGATCCTTATGAAACACTGACTCTAACGGCCTCTTCATTACTGTAGCCGTAATGGGATACAAACCTCCGGACAGTCCCTTCCCTATGACTACCATATCCGGTACTACCCCAAAATGTTCAAAGGCCCATAGCTTACCGGATCGTCCCAGGCCTGTCTGGACTTCGTCGAGAATGAGAAGAATATTCTGCTCATTGCAAAGATCACGCACCGACGGGAGATAGTCCTCCTGTGGAATCACAACACCCAGGGTTGCGGGAACGGTTTCCAGAATAACGGCAGCTGTATCTTTATCTGCTGCGGCCGCGAGTGCGTCCAGGTTGCCGAAAGGGACCTGCACAAACCCGGGCGCTTGGGGTCCGAAAGGGGCCCTATATTTCTCATCCCCGGCAGCGAGGGCCAGCCCCGTATGACCATGATAACCACCCAGGGCAGAAATGATTTTACTCCGGCCGGTGTATGCCCGTGCCACCTTGAAGGCTAAATCCACAGCTTCTCCGCCCCCGACCCCGAATACAGTGTAGTCCAGGTCTTCCGGCATCAATTCCGCTAATAGTTGGGCTAAATCAGCTCTGGGTTTGCTCATAAGGTGGTGATTTCCGATGTCCCACTCATCGAGGGTTTCTTTCAAAAGATCGATAAGTTCCTGATTCCGGTGCCCCAGATTGAATACTCCCCCGTTGCAATGGAGATTGAACAATCGGTTTGTTTCATCTAAGTTCCATAGGTGTGGTCCTTCCCTGCGGCCCATTACAAAGTTCATCCCATATTTTTCAAAGAAGGCTACCTTGCCATAGGACACATGGTCTCGGAAGGTGTCAATCGCTTGTTGCTTAATCATCGAGGCTTCCATTTTCAACTCTTTCCATTAATCTTTATAGCTGTAACGATTAGGTGCAGGGTTCATTGGTAGTGGTTTATTCATAATTTTCGAATCAATTTCTTCCATCGATAATGGCGATACCGATAAAAAATGTGTGCATATACCCATACAGATAGAGTCAACAGACCAGCTTTTATTTCAACCTGATCGGTATATTTGCACCTTTGATCCGCTTCTGATTCTATTTTGATTAGATGATTCCAGATTTTAATAAGACCACCTTTCTCATTTGAGTATAGTTCCTTACTATGATTATCTAATTTAACGACACGAAGATAGTGTTTCCATGCAGGCAAAATATGGAAAAAGACAAAGCGAGTATCAATTTCTAATCCTTCGTGGAATTCTTCAGGCCAATTTTTTGCCCCTATAAAACCGAGAAAACCGCGTGTAATAAACAAAAATGTATCTTTTTTCTTGAGGGTTTTCCACGCTTTTTCAGCTGAAGTATCAAAATATGTTTGAATTGTAGCGATCATTTTCCTCCAGGAATATAACCCCTAAACCCCGCAGTCAGCACAATTTGTATTGTATTAATAGGCGTTTAGTGATGAAGCATGATCAAATGGTCAAAAGGAGGTGCCATCATGCTTCATCGCCATATTAACCAGTTTATTGAATATTGCCGACTGGCTGATTTTTCAGTACGTTCCATCCAGGCTTTAGCCATCCGGCTCAATGAATTCAAAACGTGCCTGAAATCTCAAAGAATCCGGTCCGTTAAAAAGGTCACTTACTGGCACCTGATTGATTTTGTGGCCGACTACAAAGACCCCTCTATACACGTCATGTGGGTTGGGGGGACGGTCATAGCTAAATAAGTAACTCAGTTTTTATCCGATAATTATTTGACTTCGAGATTGCTTCGCCCTTGATAACAGCATACCCCACTCCGGGCTGGGTCATCCCCAGTCTTCTCGCCAACTCTCTTTGCGCAAGCCCAAGTTCTCTATGCGCCCAAAAGCAAAAAAGGGCTCTGGCATCGGACTTCACCTTCTGCCTGCTCCTGGAAAAAAGGTCTTCTTTTTCAATTTTATAGATCTCACATACGCGATCTTCAATCGTATCGAGATCATACCCC
>JBDRPB010000206.1:0-2373 GCA_043809485.1 Pseudomonadota bacterium
ATAACTGAATTGAGGATATCACAGGGTTTTAGGTTGCTGGAATCTTTGACTTCTGGCAAGATAAAGAGGATTAAAATCAGGCTGGAACTGGTTAGCATACGAACCGATCTCCTATTTTGTTACAGTTATGGTTAATGCAAGAAAGGTTCTCAGTTTGGTTATGTTGTGTGTACTTATTCACTATTCACCGCCAATTCCAAGGCTACTTTTCACACAGTCTGATAGGATACGCAATCGCACACAAGCAGATAGGGAAGTGGTACAATCTTTATTGAAGGAAAGGAGAGGGAAATGCCTACAGTAAAAGTTGGCGACATCAACATGTATTACGAGATCCATGGGGAGGGGAAGCCGCTGGTCTTGATTCCGGGCGGTGCGGGGCGTATGGGATGGGCTCCTCAAATCCGCGAGTTTTCCCAGAAATATCAGGTGATAAGTTTCGATAACCGGGGTGAGGGTCAGACCGATGCCCCCAACTATCCATACTCTACGGAGATGATGGTGGAAGATACAGCGGGGCTGCTGGACACCATAGGCGTCGATAAAGTCCACCTTGCAGGGTTTTGCCATGGTGGTGCCATAGCCCAGAACTTTACCCTGAAATATCCGCAGCAGGTGAAGAGTCTGATCCTGTTTGCTACCGTGGCTAAGATGACCGGCTTGATGCGGCACGTCAGTGACGTATGGTACAGGCTTATGCAGCCAGGGGTAGATCAGGAGACACGGTTCAGAGAGCAGTTGAGCTGGGTATTCACTGATAAGTTCTTTGGAAGCGAGGAGCAGATTCAAGCCTCAGTGAACATGTCGGTGAGCAATCCCTATCCGCAGCCTGCCTATGCCTGGGTCTGCCAGGTAGCTTTCTACAAGGAGCATGACACCAGGGAACGGCTAGGTGAGATATCAGCCCCTACACTGGTGATTGTAGGCAAAGAGGACATCGTCACGCCGGTCAAGTGCTCGGGGGAGCTGGCCCGAGGTATCCCCAACGCCGAGCTAATCATCCTCGACGGCGGGGGACACATGGTCAACGTGGAGAACGCGGCTGAGTTCAATCAAGCGGTGCTGGGCTTTTTGGCGGAGGTGGAAAAGTGTGAGAAAGGAACCAATCCTCAAAAGGGGATTGAGTGAGAGATAAGGAATCTCATGTGGGTAATGCGCATTGAGGAAGCATTGTTAAGGGAATTTTGCTCCAAGCATCAGTGTGAACCACAGCTTGCTTTAACCCTCAGAGCCACCACTATAAGAGACGGCACCCCAGGGATTAGCCTGGCTATAGGTGATGAAGTCGTCGGCGAGTGGACGGATAGCAGGGCAAAGTTTCCTTGACTTTACCTATTTACCAACCCCGAAAACCCCAGGAATCTCAATACTACTCTAGTGCGTTGAGGACCATTTTGAAACGCTGGAACAGGTTTACGAGGCCGATAAACAGGCGATGTGTCGGGCATGACTGTTTCTCTTTACTAAGGGAATCCAAGAATACCCGATGAATATACTGTAAATAATACTGAAAGTAAAGAGATAAATTAGAGCTCGCATTTTGAAGTGGAAGATTTTTGCATTCTTGGGAGAGGCCTTGGCATCCGAAAACTTTCCCCTTTGAGGACGACAGTGTAGGCGCCATGGCGAAGCCTGTCTTAGCAGATCCCAGGAGTTTGTTTGGGAAAGCGTCCGTCCACTCTGGAATATCGAGGGTAGCGGTGGGTCACGAATTTGGTGGCGGCATTATCTAAAAGAGATTTCCCTTTTCTGAGCCATAAAGCCTTAGAGGAGTAAGCACAATATATTGTGGGTGCGCCTTTTTCAGACTGTTAATCCAAAAGTGAAGCTTTCCGATATAAATAGCAAGTTTGGGAAGGCTGAAAAATGCAACAATTCCAGAGCAATACTTCACTTGATTTTGCCATTTGGAAGGACTATGATGCAAGTTATGTTCTTAGTCTGGTTATGTTGTGTGTATTTGATTCCTTCCATTTTATTCCCTCATTGTTTTTCATATGATTCCCTCTCAGTGTAAGATTCCTTGCCCATCCTGATTTGAATATCCTTCCTTATAATTCCTGTCATTGAGAGAGAAAGAAAATTCTATGATTCTTTCCTTTTAATTTATCTTCATTCATCTTGGTCTTTTGATTTGTTTGGTTCGTGTAGATCCTCTTTTCAAAGGAGGGCCAGGATGAAAAAGTGTCCCTACTGCAAGACCCAATTTGTCCCTCACCCGAAAGTCGGCGACCGCCAGATCACCTGTGGAAAACCTGCCTGTAAAGCCGCCCTGAAGTCGGATAACAACAGGCGATGGCGGCAAAGAAACCCCGACCACTATCGCGAGGATTATCCTCGGGTCAAAGACTGGCTTGAACAGAAACCGGGATA
>JBDRPB010000207.1:0-2882 GCA_043809485.1 Pseudomonadota bacterium
GGATCATTACCCGTCTAATCGGGCTGAAAACAAAGGGACGTACCTGGTATGAAGAAAAATTCATCCCCAGGATTAGCCCTATCACCCTCATTGCCTTGCTCTTTACCATCCTGGTCATGTTTTCCCTCAAGGGTGAATTCATTGTACAGCTCCCTCTGGACGTGCTCCGTGTGGCGATTCCACTCTGCATCTATTTTGTGATCATGTTCTTTGTCTCCTTTTATTTATCCATGAAGGTGGGGGCAACCTATGAGCAGTCCACCACCTTGAGTTTCACTGCTGCATCAAACAATTTTGAGCTGGCCATTGCCGTGGCCGTGGCAGTTTTCGGGATAGACTCGGGCCAGACCTTTGCAGCTGTCATTGGTCCGCTTGTAGAGGTACCGGTATTGATCAGCCTGGTAAATGTAGCCCTGTGGTTTAAGAGAAAGTATTTTCCCTTTGCAATGGAAACGCCAACCGGAGTCTGCCATGTAACATGTCAATCATGAAAATGAAAGGCTGTGTGGTTTAAGGGATCAAGGGTAACCAGGTAACGGGAGGCATGTGATCAAATGGGGCTTGCTATGTCCCTTGGCTGATCATGATAAAGACAGAAGGCAAGAAAAAACTAACCAATGACAAAAGAGACGTTTTACAGACTGGGACGATATGAGATTATAGAAAAAGAGAATGGCCAAGTGTGGTGGGAATCTCACAGTGGTCTGGGCAGTGCAAAAGGCGGGAAATGTTTTGTAGAGGGAAACATCTTATTCATTGGACCCAGTAAAACCGAAAAAGCGGGCTTTCTAAAAAGGGAGTTCATGGAACGTTTGAATCAACTACCGCCGTGGCAAAAAACCAAATACTACTCCCCAAGCCATACTATTTATAACTGCAAGACTGGAAGAGTATCTCCTGAGCTGGGAGCGCGTGAAGAGTTGAACAAGCAGAACAACAGTAAGAGCGATATCGTCAGTAAAGAAGGAGTTAACGGGGGAACCATATCTAAATCAATAGTTGGGACAAAAGCCACTACGAAGGTCAAAAAAAAGATCGGTTGGGCATGGGCATTATTCAAAGACTTGTTAGGCAGATATTCACACTGATATCAAGATTCATGATCAACAGAACTCTATGATGAAAACCATAATATTAACTCTGGTGATAGGATTCGTGCTCTTTGAATTGGTTGAGCATGTGGTCTTCCCTCCGTTCTGGTTTATCAAGCACCGGAAAAGAAAATCTGTTTGCGGTGTGACGGGGATGTTAGGAAAAATGGGTGAAATCAAACAGTGGCAAGAAACTGAAGGACAGGTTTTCGTCAATGGCGAACTTTGGAGGGCGCTCAGTGATGTTCCTCTATTGACTGGGGATAAGGCGGTTGTTCAAAATGTTGATGGGCTGACGTTGAGGGTGAAACCTTGCAAAGATTAAAGTGGGAGAAAAAGTGTTTCATAGTATGCCTATTTGTGCGGAAATTCTATCCAAAGAAATTAAATTTTTTCTGTGGGGATGAAAATACCGAATGTAGAACAAGGAATTTTAATGATGAAGTTCTCTGAGTAAAAGGCGAGCAAATAGCCCAAACTGCTGTTAGAAATAAGGGAATTAGATGCCGGTTTTCTTGACGAACCGGTTTTTGATGTCCACGATCATGAGTCCAACTTGCCTGCTTGTGCGTCGCACGCAGAGAGGCGTGATGGAAAACCGGTTTGTAACAAATTTAATGATTTTAAAGGAAGTTTGGTGATCAAGAATGAAAAATGTAAAGAAATGGGTTGTTTTGGTAATGGGAACTTTTCTCCTGTCAGGTGGGGTTTTCTGCGCGGCCCTGGCTGATCATGATGAGCACAAAGAAAAGAAATGGTATCAAAAAATCTTCGATTGGGATGATGACGATGACCATCATGATAGAGGAAAAGATAGGCAGTATCGAAAAAGGTACCAGAGCGACTCCAAGCATTATGGGAAACGCTATCTGAAATCTGTAAATAATCCAACCTACATCGAGGGATGCGGGGCCTGTCATTTTACATATCAGCCCGAGTTGTTACCATCGGGTTCATGGGATAAAATCCTTGCCGGGCTTGAAGACCATTTCGGGGAGATAATTGAGCTTGACCTGGCTTCGAAAAAGGTTATAGGTGAATATCTTAAGGCAAATGCCGCAGAACATTCATCGGCAAAACGGGCCGTCAAGATTATGAGAAGCCTCGGAAGCCAAACACCGCTGAGGATCACGGAGATTCCATATATTCAGCGAAAGCACCATGAGGTTTCTCCCAGTGTGTTTAGTCGTGATCCCATCGGTTCCTTCTCTAACTGTTTGGCCTGCCATACGACAGCCGAAAAAGGAATCTATGACGATGATTATGTTGTCATTCCACCCTGACAGGATTGACGGAAATTAAATACAAAAACCACAAACAAGGTAATAAAGAAATTGGCCCCATTAGAAAAACTTGCACCTGATCCAAACATAACGTCAGCCAGGGCTGGCAGATCGGTTACTCTTGTTGGAGCCCTTGTCAATGCCATATTAGTTTTACTCAAATTGGTTGCAGGAATACTTGGACATAGCCAGGCCCTTATAGCAGATGCGGTCCACTCAGTTTCCGATCTCTTCACCGACGCCATAGTACTGCTCGGTCTCAGGATTGGCTTTGATTGCCACGGCCTTGTACCTATGGATTGATGCTGCCTTGAATATCTATGGTCATACTGAATACCACCCCACTAAACTGGCACTGATCGGGGCGGGCGTTTCTATCGCTTTAAAAGAGGCACTCTATCATTACACGGTACGCGTAGGGCGGCGCATCAAAAGCCAGCTTATTATAGCCAATGCATGGCATCACCGCTCGGACGCCCTTTCCTCTGTGGCTGTCTTGCTGGGTGTC
>JBDRPB010000208.1:0-5294 GCA_043809485.1 Pseudomonadota bacterium
AACGAGCCCTTTGCGGAAGTGACAATAAAAACCGGCAAGGTCCCTCTGACATGGATACCATCATTAGAGCCCTTGCCTGTAAAGGACGGACACGCAAAGGTCAACATAAAGCTAAAGGGCTCACTGGATGGACCAGTTTCAGCCGAAGGAAAGATCATTGCTGATGGTCTTAGGTTCTCACTTGTTCAGGCTGATAAGAAAAAGGGCTTTTCCATGTCGGATCTTGCCGTAGAATTTGAGGCATACTATTCAGGCAAAATCTTACAAATCCCATCCTTGCGGCTCAGTGCCCTGGACTTTTCGCTGGCTGTAAGTTCAAAGATAGATCTTAAAGACAGCTCAAATCCACATCTGCTCTTGAAGGTCAAGAGCCCTTTTATGCCACTAAAAACCTTTAAAAGGATCTTTCCGACACCCCTTCTACCCCAATGGATCGAGAACAGACTTTTTCCCATGCTCGCAGGGGGTAATGTCCGCGTGGATCTTTTTTCTTTGGATGGGACAATAAAACAGTTCCAAAACTTGGGCCGGCCCGAAAATGCCGATGCCCTTTCAATGAAACTGGCGTGGAGAGACCTTGCGGTTTTGATAGATAAAAGCGCCTTGCCTTTTAAGGAAGTCACCGGTGAACTTAATATGGAAAATGGAGCGCTCCTTATTTCTGAGGTAAAAGCCGGTTTTGGGCGTTCAACCGTCAAACAGGGCACTTTCCATGTCAAGAACCTTTACGGGGATGCCATTACGTACGATATAACGGCAGGTGGATCGTTTGATCTTCAGGATCTCATGCATCAGCGAGAGGTACACCTGATTCCGCTTGATGTACGCCAGAGGCTAAAAGAATTTGAGTCTGTTTCAGGCAACCTGGAGGCCCGGGTTCGGGTTAGATATAAATCGGGGTGGGACTATGCCAGGATCCTGAGCAGCGATTTCCGCATCAAGGAATGCTCCATTATCCATAAAAAGTTGCTCATGCCTCTGGTGCTGGATGAGGCCCATATTCAAATCGACGGGAAGGGTCAGAGCAAATTCCAGGGTAAAGGCCTGTGGGGAAAGTGTGAATTTGACACATCCGGTTCACTCGACAAGACATGGGAGACGGGCAAGGCCTCTGTTGTGGCCCGGGGAGATCTGGACCGGGTTATCAGTCTTTTCTATCAGGGTCATAAACTACCCGTTAAATTTAGCGACCTCGTGCCCTGCCGCATTTCCGTATCCAGACTGAAAGACAACTGGTCCTTTCAAGGTGAGGTTGATTTGGAGGGGATAACTCTTAAGACAGCATCTTTTTCTTTAAACCCGCCTGGAAAGGAAAATAAGGTTACTTTTAATGTAAATCTCCGCCCCGGGGAAAAGTTTTATCTTAATGAGTGCAGATTTTCAGTGGGAGGTTCTTCCCTCCAGGTTTCCGGTTCCTACGACCTGCTGGACAGGGATTCATTGGATGTGAAGGTATCCACTGAGAAGCTATCGCTGGAGGATTTAGGGGTTAGGTTCAAAAAAGGGGGCACCTTGGCAAGTGGCGTCCTGGCCTGTCAGCTCGATGCGCATGCTTCTTTTCAACACCCTTTGAGGACTTCTGTAAAAGGAGAGATTGCGGCCCAAAAACTATCTTTTATTTTGGATCGGCTCCCTTCCCCCATAAGCGATTGTAATTTGAAAGTAGCATTTTCAGAGAAAGAGGCCCGCATTCATTCCCTAAAAATGAAAGTAGGCCAAAGCCCTATCAATATCCAGGGGCATTTTATGGGCTGGGATGGCCTGAAAGGGGAGCTGACTATCAGTTCCGACTATCTGAATTTCTCTGATTTTATGGGTAAGGAATTTAGTCCCTTGTCAGGCAGTAAGAAACCAGGGCTACACCGTTTCATAAGGAAGACGGACATCAGTATAAATTTGAAGGCGGTTCGGGGTCAGTGGCAGGCTTGTAAATGCGGTCCTTTAGAAGCAGAAGGGTCTTTTCGATCAGGGGGCTTTTATATCAACCGTTCCAGGCTTCAGGTAGATCATGGTTTTTTTAAAGTGAAAGGTTATATCAAACATGGAAAGGAGCCTGACATATCCTTTTCCAGTTATATTAAGACAACCAGGCAGCCTGTGAAGGATCTCGTTCAAGGCCTTGGTTTTGAGGATACTCTCATAGAGGGTCTTGTGACCCTGGAGGCAGTGATTCACGCAAAAGGCAAAGAAAAAACGGATCTGATTTCAGAATTGACAGGCAATATGAATATCCTTTTGGAAGAGGGTATTGTAAAAAAATCCCGTGCCATATTTCAGGTTTTGGATTTTCTGAGCCTCCAGAAAATATTCAAGCGGAAGCCGCCGGATCTTTCAAAAGAAGGGTTCTATTTCGAAAGCATCGGAGGGCATGTTGTTATCGACAAGGGCGTCCTTGAGACAGAAAACCTCACAATGAAAAGCCCGATTTTTAATGCAGTAGCCAAAGGCACAGGGGATTTGACAAAAAAACAGTTGGATATTGACCTTGGGGTTCAGCCCCTGGGGACCATTGACTGGATAGTAAGCAAGGTTCCAATAGCCGGCTACATCCTCACGGGAAAGGAAAAATCATTGCTTATTTATTACTTTAAGGTGCAAGGGTACTGGTTTGAACCAGAGGTGCAACACATCCCTTTGAAAAACATAGGTGGCACTACGATTGGTTTTTTCAAACGTTTATTTCTTACACCTGGGCGTCTTTTCAAAAACCTGGGCGATGCAGTAAAAGGATTTGATAATGGGACTGTTCCTTTGACCGGAGAGAAATTGCCTCATGGTCCTTAGGTCGGCTGATAGATTACGTTTCTTCTAAAAGATCCCGGAGGGCCGGCTTCAGATAAATATTACTAAGATCAAAACGCCTTAGGGCCTGGGTGAGCGTTTGCACTTTTTCCCCAACAGTGGCTTTTGTGTTGACAATGATAACCTGTTTGTCCCTTATCCGACAAAGACCTCCTGAAGGGAAAGCTGTCTCACTTTCTATATACTCGTACCGGATCTGTATCCCAAGGGTGTGAGCCAGCGCCTCGAGATGACCCAGAACTACTGTTTCATCCAAGCCGGGTTCCTTACCCTAACGTTGCAGACCTGAAACGTTAAGGTTTACTCCGTTTATTAAGGAAGTTAACTCAACCTCTTCATGTCCTCAACCAATTGCCGCACAGCATCTGCGGAATGGTCAAGGGCCACCTTCTCGTCATCCGTGAGCCGGATCTCAATGATTTCTTCAACACCGTTTTCACCGAGCTTCACCGGTACACCAATAAAGAGATTGTGGATGCCGTACTGCCCATCTAAGCAGACGGCGCAGGGAAGAATTTTTTTCTTGTCCTTCAAAATTGCCTCGGCCATCTCAACGGCGGCAGATGCAGGCGCGTAGTAGGCGCTGCCCGTTTTGAGAAGACCAACGATTTCTGCACCGCCGTTTCTTGTCCTATCTACAAGCGCTTGGATTCTCTCGGGGGTCATCAATTCAGTGATGGGGATCCCAGCCACCGTGGAGTATCGGGGAAGTGGAACCATGGTATCACCATGGCCCCCAAGCACAAAGGCGTGGGTATTTTCCACCGATACATTGAGTTCCATGGCGATGAAGGCACGAAAGCGAGCAGAATCAAGAACGCCGGCCATCCCAATGACCCTGTTTTTAGGAAATCCGCTGGTTTCATATGCCACGTGGCACATGGCGTCTAAAGGATTGCTTACAATTATCAGGATTGCATCGGGAGCAACCGCTGCTATTTCCTTTGTGACAGAGCTCATAATACCCATATTGGTGGACAGAAGATCATCTCGACTCATACCAGGTTTTCTGGGAATTCCGGCCGTGATGATAACAATGTCCGAATCTTTTGCTTCACTATAACTGCCAGTAATCCCTGTGAGCTTTGCATCATGCTTTTCAATTGGCGCTGCCTCGGCAAGGTCGAGGGCCTTTCCGGCTGGAACGCCTTCAATGATATCAAGTAAGACCACATCAGCCAGCTCTTTTTCCGCAAGGCGCATGGCAACAGTGGCTCCCACGTTACCAGCACCTACAACCGTCGCTTTTTTTCTCATTTTTATTCTCCTTTCCTTGTGGGAAGATAATGTTATAAGTTGTGAGGCTTTTTGACGGCATTGAACTACCGCCGGCCTTTGCTAAATGAATTTGCCTTTAGTATAAAGAAGAAGCCCCTTTGGGTCAAGGGAACCGATTCAGTGAATCTCCCTTTTAACGCGTCTTTTCGGTGAATATTTTTACACAGGCTTCCCACAAAAAGGACAGAAACGGAATGTTGGTTTCAAAGGCTTACCGCAATTGGGGCAGGCCTGACCAGCCTTTTCCCAGGTCTCAGTCCATATCCCTCCTGATTCAGCAGATACACTCCCGCATCTCTGGCATTGCACAAAAGGAACTCCTTTTTTAACTCGAAAGATGGGCAGAAAAAAGGCAGAGAAGTAGTGATCAACCCTCTTTAGATGTGCCTGGTAAAGGCCACAGGTGGGACACATTCTTGGCTGGTTATCAAGATTTACGGTTTTTGGCTGTACTCCGGCGATGACAAAAAACATGGTATTTTTAAATTATTCTTTTTGTGTGTTTTGCCTGCCCTGTGGAATGCGAAGCCTATTCCTCTGGGGCGGCTGTATCGAAATTAATTTTAATCAAAATCGTTTTACAAAGAAACTGTTTTTTCGTTTTTTTACATCAATTTATCCACAAGTTTTTCAAAAGACAAAAAACCTTAAGGCGCGCATAGCTTATGCTGCCAGATATCAGAATATGAAAAAAGCAAATTTGCATTCCACATCATGTCCTGATATATAGGGTATTCCTGTGATATTTGGCCGGGATTGACATGGAAGCTATCAAAGAATATTTTATCTGCTAACTAGCCGTCTATATAAAGCAAGATCGTGAATTTTGAACTGAGTTTTGTGAATAGGAAACAATTACCAGCGCTTAATCCCGCCACGGCGGGACTGGATGTTGGTCTCTGGATACTTGTTGTAGCTAAGCGGAAATCCCGTCTTTAGCGGGAATGGAATAAGGAATGTTTTTTCTTTATCCAGCATCGAGCATCCAGCAACCAGTATCTCTATGCTTTAAGAAATATATTTGATAAATGTACACAAACTCGTCGGTTTGAGGCGAAGCTTCGCTAGGATAAACTGGAAATCCTTTGGAGTAGAGAAATGAGAAAAACAGGTATTGTAAAGGATAATAGATACATGAATCACCAGGCAGGGCCTTTTCACCCTGAAAGCCCCCAGCGACTGGAAGTAATTTATGCCATGCTTGAAGAACCTGA
>JBDRPB010000209.1:0-3838 GCA_043809485.1 Pseudomonadota bacterium
AGTCATATCCATGTTGGCGTTCCAATACGAGTCCAGGGTGCCCACATCACGCCAGTAGCCTGCATCTCGGATGATTTCCACGGTCTCACGGCGTTCGCCATCTTCGTCAGTATAAAAAATTACATCTTCGATCTTATTTTCTCGCCGGTAAGGATATGCCATTACCCTGTATGTTTCAAGAATGCCGGGTAAAATGTGCTTTCCAAAATCCGAACGATTATCCTTTTCCAGCAAGTCTATTAAGACCTGGGTCTTAAAAATATAAATACCCATGGAGGCCAGGACATGTACACTATCTCCGGGGATGGTCTTAGGGCTTGAGGGTTTTTCCTGAAAGCCCCTGACCCTAAACTGTTTATCCACTTCGAGTATACCATACTGGCCGGCCATGTCCTTACCAAGCTCGATAACAGCAATGGTTACGTCGGCATTCTGGGCCTCGTGGTAGGCCTTGAAGAGGGAATAGTCCATCTTGTACACATGGTCGCCAGAAAGGATTAGCACGTACTCGGGAGATGCCTCCTCGATCAGGTATACATTCTGGCGAATGGAGTCGGCGGTGCCCTGGTACCACTTTTCCCCGGCCATCATTTGGGGTGGTGCGATCTTGAGGTAATGGCCCAGAGCAGGGCTGAAGATATTCCACCCACCTTCAAGGTGCTGCATCAGTGTCTGGGATTTATACTGGGGTAAGACAATTATTTTATACACTCCCGAGTTGATGCAGTTTGATAGCGTCAGGTCTATCAGCAGGTAGATCCCCCCGAAGGGAATAGCCGGCTTTGACTGATGCTCAGTCAGGGGCATCAGTCGCTCTCCCTTGCCTCCCGCCATGATCACTGCCAAGGTATTCTTCATTTTATTCTATTTACTGACCCAATGAAAAAGGCACTAAAATATAATAATATAGCTTAAATGCAGCTCTGTGTCAACAAAGCATCTCAATGCAATCAAGTTGACGCCTAATGATCCACTGATGTAATATTCCTGATATGTCAAAGGAAAAAATTCCAACAACGCAGGCTATTCGTGCACTAAAACGCCATAAGATTGAGTTTTCCATTCATAACTATTTGATGAAATCTGTGCCTCAACGTTAAATTATATGTACCCCTTTATAACGGTGCGCAAAAGCTTCATCAAGACCTTCGCGGTCCATTTTCACGGCAAGTGGCAGATAATCCATTATATCCTGAGCCGTTATACCATCCTCGCCTTCATCTTCTGCAGCAAGATCTCCTGCAAAGCCATGAATAAACACTCCCTTCCTCACTGCATCCTGAACAGACAGCCCCAGCCCGAACATGGCAGCGATTGTCCCTGTCAGGACATCTCCCGAGCCTGCCGTAGCCATACCGGGGTTCCCGCTCATGTTTATAAAAACCCTTTTATCTGGATATCCTATCAACGAATGACCTCCTTTCAAGACAACCGTAGCATTCAGTTCCCTGGCAGTACGCTGCAGAATATCAATCTTGTTAGTGTCTATTTCGGAGACGCCAAGCCTTGTGACCCTGGACATTTCGCCTAAATGCGGCGTGAGGATGGTCTCTGCCTTCCTCTTCTTTATGATTTCCAAATCTTGGCAGAGCGCAGTAATGCCGTCACCATCTATGAGCAGTGGTTTCACAATTTCCTCGGCCAATCGCCTAACGAGCTTTTGAGTTTCTTCCTCGAGAGACAACCCGGGTCCCAGTACAACCATATCCACTCTCTCTGAGAGTTCAAGCAAAGCGTCCCCGTTCTCAGGTGAAATAGTTCCGGAGTTTGTTTCCTTCTGCGGAACAAATACGATCTCGCTTCCCTTATTGGCTATAAACGGCGTAATGGATTCGGGTGCCGCAAGGCGGGAATAACCGCCCCCTGCTTTCAGAAAAGAAAGGGCTGCGAAATAAGGAGCCCCAAAATAGCTTGCAGCACCTGCAATAAAAAGCACATCACCAAGGTCCCCTTTGTGGGCATTCTTATCCCTGCAAACAAGTTTCGGCGGATGGTTGATCTCAATTTTCATTGAATCCTTGTTGTACATTGATGGCGGGAAGGATATATGTGTGACGTACTGTTTGCCGCACAGGTTATAACCTGGAAAAAGCATAGTCCCAATTTTTGGAAGGCCAAAGGTTACAGTATAATCTGCCTTAACCGCTGCTCCCATTATTTTTCCCGTATCTCCGTGGATACCGGAGGGAATATCAACGCTAAACACGGCTTTTCCGCTTTCGTTTATCAGCTCAATGACATTACGATACAGGTCCTCAACATCCCGCGTGAGACCGGTGCCGAAAATTGCATCCACGATCGCGTCGCAGTGAAAGACATCTGTCTTTATGGAATCAATAGATTCAATTTGTTGAATTTCTACAGGCAACCGGGATACAATGTTAAAGTTAGTCTTTGCTGG
This sequence comes from Pseudomonadota bacterium, assembly GCA_043809485.1. Taxonomy (GTDB): domain Bacteria; phylum Desulfobacterota; class DSM-4660; order Desulfatiglandales; family Desulfatiglandaceae; genus 4484-190-2. The sequence goes on from JBDRPB010000209.1 coordinate 2,402, forward strand.
ACCTTTGAACCTTTTGTGATCGCCTAAAATGAATACTTTGACTTTTCCTCCACTTGAATGAATTTTTCTCGCAACAACAAACCCATCACCCCCGTTGTTGCCTATTCCGCAAAACACTATAAAGTCTCTGTCTTGTATCCCGAACTCTCTTAAGAGCACAAAGTAAACAGCCTCCCCTGCGTTTTCCATCAATATTTCTTCTGCTATGCCAAATTCATCTGTGGCCGTCCTATCCAGAGCTCTCATCTCAGAAACACGACTTACTTTCATGGTCTCACCTCCAGTAAAAATTATACAAACCTGCACGCCTCTCTTGCGGCCAGTAAATCAATCCCCAGCCTGCTCATTTACTCATTTTCCCCTGTTTTCAGAATATTTTAAAATATTTTTTTCTGCACTTTCTCATAAATATCTCTTCCCTTTCCACCTTAACACCAAAACCACCTCCGTTTTGTTATGATATGACAAGTACTTATGGGCTATGCAACAATCCCGCCGGACTTGCTACCCAACATACCACATACCAGAACACCCAAAATATCAAGCATAATAAAATGAAAATCAAACAAAATCAGCGTAAATGAAAGCATTCCCAAGATCTCACTTGTGGAGAATTTTACACACAATAACCCCTCTCCACCTTAACCCTCCGAATTCACCACCAAATCACTGCCACCATTTTAACCCATCTTACCGGTAACTTATAAAATCGCCACTCATTTGTTCAGTAAAAAACAGACCTTACCATATGTCAATAAATTCCCCCAGCCTAACTATTTTACTCCCGCCATAACCTTTGACAGTTACTCTGCCAATCAGGTAAAAACCTGGTGTATTTTACGTAACCGTTCACGTGTTCAGAGGTTCAAGGTTCAATTCTCGTCCACGGAGTGCGTTTGGGTTACGTATTTATTAGAAAAGCGTCAGCTTCGTCAGGCCTAATCCAAAATTTGGAGCTTAATTGGCAATTACTTGGGAAAATGAGCATTTTTAACGACGATTTCGGGTCTTCAATCCTTTCTTTGTCCTTAACCCTCGTATGTGACTCCGCAAGGACAGCGTCACTTTTTTGATCAAACTGGCAACTTCGGTGGCCAGAGGCGGCGCTGAACGTTGAACTCTGAACCTGTGAACGGTTACTATTTTTCTTACCTCTTTTTTATTCATCAGGAGCTTTTAATGAAGACCATCTGGGAGGACATCAAAGGACAGATTCGATCTGAGCTGCCAAAAAACACCTTCTTTCTGTGGATCCACCCCATCAGCTTTCTGGAGAAAGCTGACCAGACAGTTACCCTCAACTGCCCCAACAAGTTCTCCCGCAACTGGGTCATGGAGAACTACTTTGATCTCATCCAGGACAAGCTCCATAAGGCGGGCGCAGTCAGGGTAGACCTTGTCTTTAAGGCCGACAGTGCCAGGGGAAAACCTGAAATG
>JBDRPB010000210.1:0-5433 GCA_043809485.1 Pseudomonadota bacterium
AGCAGGGAGCCCCTTACCCTGAGCCGCATCGCCGCAGCCATGGCACTGACGCTGCCCACCGCCTATCGCTTCCTGTTCACACTGGAATCCCTCGGCTACGTGGACAAAGACCCGGATATGAAGACTTATCGCGTATCCCCAAAGGTGCTGGCTCTCGGTTACGGCGCGTTTCAATCCTCGGACCTTTGGCAAACCGCACACCCCTATCTGTTGCGCGCCAGCAGGGACCATGGCGAAACCTTTAATTTGGCTATCCTGGACGGGATGAATATCCTTTACATCGACCGAATCAAAACCCAGAAAATTCTGACCATCAATCTTGAAATCGGTTCAAAACTGCCCGCGTACTGCACGTCCATGGGCCGAGTCCTCCTGGCATTTTTGCCCCAGGAACAGGCCTTGAAAATTATTGAGCAAACCGCTAAGAAAGCCATGACGCCCCGCACGGTTTTTTCCACCGAAGCCCTCAAAGGGGTACTGGAAAAGGTCAGGGTGGACGGCTATGCGGTCAATGACGGAGAACTGGCCCTGGAACTCATCTCGGTGGCGGCGCCTGTCCGGAACAGAGATGGAAGAGTGGTGGCCGCCCTCAACATGGCGGTAAATGCGGCTCAATATCAAAAAGACACCATTCACCTAAAACTGGCGCCGGTGGTCAAAGCAGTGGCTCTTAGAATTTCCCAGGCCCTGGGTTTCTATGAGGAGGCCGACCATGGATAACAGTTTTGTATTTCACAGGGGCCTGGACCGTGACCTGTCCACGGCCGTCCGCGCCGAGGGCTTATGGATAACCGATGCTCAGGGCAAAAAATATTTGGACGCCGGCGGCGGGCCCATTTGCGTCAATGTGGGCCATGGCCGACGGGAAGTGGTGAAAGCTATGGCAGCGCAGGCCCCCCCATTTACCATAAAGAAAAAGGAACTGGATCTGGTGGTTGAAACCATGGAATCAGTCCTTGAAAAAATGGTGGGTTCGGCCCATACTTAAGGCCTGTTTTTTGGGTTGATGGCGAACGCCATCCATATGGACTTCCGCTCCGTTAAGGGATCGGATATTATTAACATCTAAGAGGCAAGGAGGGTAAGACATGAATAAGTTAACTTTTGGACTTTGTGCATTGTTTCTCGGTTTGGGCCTGATTCTGGGGGCAAACCCCTGTGTGGCTTCGGACACCGTCAAAGTAGGCGTGGTAGGCCCCCGTACGGGAACGGCTGCAGCGACGGGCAAGGCATTTGACGAAGGGATCAAGCTGGCCACGGATTATGTCAATGGCAAGGGCGGGGTCCTGGGCAAAAAACTGGAAATCGTCTTTGAAGACACGGCCGGGGCCCCCGACAAGGCGGCTTCCGGTTTTGAGAGACTGGTGATCCGGGACAAGGTTGCAATGGTGCTGGGTGAAAGTCACTCATCGGCAGCCCTGGCGGAAATCGAAGTGGCCAACCGGCTCAAGGTGCCCTTTATCGTGGCCGAAGCCTGGGCGGATGCCATTACCGCCAAAAACTATAAATTTGTCTTTCGCGCCGGCCCATCCAATTCGGGGGTGGTAAACCATACCATTGCCAAGTGGGTCTCCTATGAGAAATTCAAAAAGGCATATATTGTTGCTGAAAATACCGACTGGGGTCTTGGAATTGGGAAACTGTGCAAGGCTGCCCTTGACAAGGCAGGCGTTGCCAACGAGACCCTGGTGACCGAGCGGAAAAGCCAGGATCATTACACGGAGCTGGCCAAGATCAAGGCCTTTGATCCGGATGTAATCCTTGCCTTTGTCTATGGCACCGGTCTCCACTACTTTGTGGCCCAGGCAGGCGAAGTGAAGGTATCCCCCAAGGCCACGATCCTTGACGGCGCAGGTCCCCCGAGCCTATGGCCCGATTTCTGGAAAAATGTGGGCGATTACGGAAACCTTGAGTGCTTTGTCTCCTCCATGCACGAAAAGGTGGAGTTGACAAAACTGGCCACCTATTTTCGTGAGGCCTATGTCAAGGAGTTCGATAAGAAGCCCACCGACTACAAGTCCAGATCCATATTTGATGCAATCCTCATCGCTGCGGACGCCATCAACAGGGCAGGCTCCACTGATCCGGACAAACTGGTCCAGGCCATTGAAAACACCAATCTCCTGGTAACCCGAGGGACTGCCAAATTCGACACCACCAAGGGAGGGCTATCCTATCATCACTGGATGCCGCCCATGCTGGTCATCCAGTGGCAGGACAAAAAGCAGGTGGTGCTCTATCCTCCTGAAGGAGCGACCGGGAAACTCATGAAATAGGTCGATCCCTATCAGGTCGAGAAAGAAACTTTAACCAGATTTCACCATATAATGAACAGAAGGGCGCGGCCCTTTTGTTCATTACATGCATTACGGCATCTTAAGAGGTATCTGCATGTTTTCAATTGCCTTGATGAACGGGATCGTCATCGGCGTGATATACGCCCTGTCGGCCCTCGGTGTGTCGCTGGTGGTGGGGATCATGAAGGTGGTCAACTTCGCCCACGGGGAGCTCTATATCCTTGCAGGGTATTTCAGCTTTATCTTTGCAGATGCCCTCGGTTGGAACATCTATATTTCCATGGCTGTCGCTGTGGGCCTGGTCTTCCTGTTCGGCATTCTGATCGAGTATACGCTCATCCGTCCCACCTATGGAAACGATATGTACTCTCTGATCCTGACCTTCATCCTTTCCATTGTGCTCCAGAACGCCTATCTCCTGATATTCGGGCCTTATCCCAACAAACCGCCCAACTGGGTGAAGGGGGCCACCAACGTGCTCGGCCAATTTTACTATGGCAACCAGCGGCTGGCCGCCCTTGTGGCGGGTGTCATTGTTATCGTGGCCGTATTTGTCATGCTGAAAAAGACCTGGTTTGGGAAAATTATCAGGGCCGCCAGTCAGGACCGGGAGATGGCCGAATTGAACGGCATAAACACCACTGCGCTCAATATGCTGAGTTTCGGTCTGGGGTGTGCACTCGCAGGTGCGGCCGGCGTCATCCTTGCGCCGGTGTTCCCTGTCTCACCCACCTCCGGGCTGCCGGTGGCCCTTACGGCCTTTGTGGTGGTGGTTTTGGGAGGGATGGGCTCCATGTGGGGTTGTATTGTGGGGGGACTCACCCTGGGGTTGGTGGAAAATTTCGGGGCCGCGTTTATCTCTACCGGATACAAACATATCTTTGGCTTTATTATCCTGATCCTGGTATTGGCCGTAAGACCAGTGGGCCTCTTTGGACGGAGCGAGACCTAACATATCCGATTACCGGAGGGTTCAGTTGAAAGACAAACAATTTTACGCCATTCTCCTCGTTTTTACAGGGCTGTTCTCCCTTTCGCCGTTTGTCCTGGATGATTACAAGCTCCACATAGTGATTGTGAGCCTCTTTTATACCATGATGGCCTCCAGTTGGAACCTTGTTGCCGGGTATACCGGTCAGGTTTCATTTGCACATGCCGCCTTTGCCGGTATCGGCGCATATACCAGCGGTATCCTCGCCGCCAAGGCGGGATTCAACCCATGGGTTGGCGTCGGCATCGGTGTTGTGGCGGCAGCTGTTTTGGGGCTGGGTGTGGGGGTGCTATGTCTCAGAATGGGCGGGATCTATCTCTCGCTGACCACCCTCGGTTTTTCTGAAATTCTCCATATCATCATCACCAACGAATACGAATTTACACGGGGCACCATGGGTCTCCAGGTTCCGGGGCTCATCGCCAATTACTCCAAATCCGCCTATCTGTACATTTTTCTTGCTGGCACCTGCATCACCTTAGTGGTGATATACAAACTTATCCACTCCAATGCAGGCCTCAATTTCAGGGCCGTTCAAAACGATGAACGGGCAGCGGCCTCATTAGGCGTCAATGTGGTAAGGGTTCGGGTCCTGGCGTTTACCATCTCCAGCGCCCTGGCAGGCCTCGCCGGGGCATTGTACGGCCACTACCTTCTCCTGGTGACCCCGGAGATCCCCTCCCTGAACCAACAGTTCCTGGTGCTCTCCATGACGGTCATAGGCGGCATGGGATCTTTTGTGGGACCCATCGTGGGGGCCTTTGTCCTGGAAATTCTGTCCGAATACATCCGGGCATACGGCGAGTATCACGTTCTGGTATTCGGGCTTGTAGCGCTCTTTATGGCCAGGTTCTTTCCAAAAGGGCTTACGGGTCTCTTACGACGACGCAAGGCCAGGGTCAAGGCGGCTGCGGCATGAGAGACCGGGCACACCAAGGGTCGTTTAGGCAGTTAACAATGAAATGTTGTGACAGGAACACAAAAATTTTTTTGCAGCGTCGGGAAAGCCAGTGGTGAAAAAGATGAACGTCGAACATCGAATGAAAACCAAACATCAACTTTAGGAACTTTAACTCACTTTAGTCACTTCTCCGGGTGAGGAGGTCTTATTTTGGCGTTGCTTGAAGGTTACGGCATATCAAAGCGGTTCGGGGGTGTCCAGGCACTGAGGGATGTGGATTTTACCCTCGAGCAGGGAGAGATCGTAGGGCTGATCGGCCCCAACGGCGCAGGGAAAACCACGCTCTTCAATGTGATTGCGGGCGCATTCAGACCCACATCCGGACGCGTGATATTTGATGGAAAGGATATTACCGGTCACACGGCCAATCGCACCTGCAGACAGGGGATAGCCAGGACCTTTCAGGTCACGCGGCCTTTTCTGGAGATGACCTGTCTGGAAAACGTAGGCGTATCCGTGATCAACAGCCCAAGGCAGACGCCACACGGAGGATGGCAGGAACAGGCCCGGGAGGTCCTCGATTATGTGGGCCTCCTGTCCAACGAGACCACACTGGCAAACGGGCTGAATCTCATTGACAAAAAAAAGTTGGAGATGGCCCGGGCCCTGGCGACGAAACCGAAAGTCCTGCTCTTAGACGAAGTGCTGGCAGGCCTCAATTCCCAGGAAATCCTTCAGGCCGTTGAACTGATCCAAAAGCTGAGGGATAATTTCGGATTGACCATTTTCTGGATAGAACATGTGATGGGCGCCATCATGTCGGCAGCCGACAGGGTTGTCGTCCTGGACCAGGGCGCCAATCTTATGGAAGGGCCCCCTGCCCAAGTGGTAAGCGATCCAAGCGTCATCAAGGCCTATCTGGGCGAGTAACCGTTAATGGGTTCAAGGTCCGGGGTCGGTAGGTCCGGGAGTCACCAGGACATTGAAACGAGACCTTTGAACCTAAAACCCGATGAACCTCTGTCAGGAAAGAAACCATGCTGAAGATCTCTAATCTGAACGTCTTCCGGGGCGAGACACAGATCCTGTGGGATGTTTCCATTGAAGTGAAGGAAGGCGAAAAGGTGGCCATACTCGGAAGCAACGGGGCGGGGAAATCCACACTTCTCCTTTCTATCATGGGCGTATTGCCCCCTTCGGGCGGGGAGATACGCTTTGCCGGAACACCCATCTCGGGTCAGAAG
>JBDRPB010000211.1:0-3427 GCA_043809485.1 Pseudomonadota bacterium
GTTCTGAATGTGGTGAGCCGAGTTACCCCGATTTATTGAGAGAATACCAACAGACTACTGGGACAGTTGATTTTTTCAATCGCCTGCCCCATGAAACGCGCCATAATCGGTTGTTTCACTGGGGTCAGTCACCAATCACCATAAGGAGGGACTATCAATGTTGAACGTAAGATTTTTTCTCAACGAGCCGAACGGGAAGCCATGAAAGCATTTCAAAAAGATGATGCCCAGGTTGGGTGAAAGGTACGACATTGAAATCGAAACCATATCCAAGCCCAAAGAAGAATACAACACCGATGAGTATTTTGAACTAGACTTGCCTGTTGCTCCGGCCGTTATGGTGGGTGAGGAGATCGTGGTGGAAGGGTCCGACGTTTCAGAAGAAAAGCTCGAGTCAGTCATTTGCGGACATCTAAGACTAGCCTTTCCTATTGGCAAAGGGTTACTCGGTAAAATATTCAAAAAAGGATAAGTAAAGGAGGAGGTAAAAGATGGAAAACGTGTTGTATTGTATAAATCTGTTGTCTAAAAAAAAGGAGGGGGCATGAAGATTCTAACATTAATGTTAGTGCTTCTTTTCACGGCTGTTCCTTTCGTAGCTTCTGCTGAGCAGGCAAGGACAATCGATGAACTGGTCAAGATGTATGACTCATCAAGCTGTAAGGAATGTCATGCTGAAATCTATGAGCAGTGGGAAAAATCACACCATGCCAGATCTCTTATGGGTATAAAAGGCTACCTGATCTTAAAGGGGGTCCTAAACAGTGCGTTTGCTCCGAAGGACTTGAAACAGGCAACAAGGAAGACTTTCCCGTGCTTTAAATGCCATCTGCCCCAGGCGCTTGATGCAGCAGATTCTGTCTCAGTTGAGATTGCACAGGCTGTGGCGGGCTTTTTTCCGGACCGTGCCAAAATCAGCAAGCTCCGGATTACATGTCTTGTATGCCACAACAAGAAGGCCATCCTGCACAGACTCCAGTTAGGCAAGCCTGAAAAGGGTGTTCTTTACGGGACAAAAGACGTGCCCGAGCATGAGGACAAGACTTACAAGACGGTCAAAAAGAGCGCCATCATCAAGCGAGCGGTATTCTGCGGCCAGTGCCACGGTACAGGACCGAACTTTGATGCTGAAAACCCATATCAGTGTGCAACCCTGTACGGAAGCTATTTGCACAATTACATACCTGGTGGCGGAACACAGACATGCCAGGAATGTCATATGGAGCCGATTGACGGTATGGCAGATCATCTTACTCCTCCTGACTGGAACAACAGGCCTCAGTCATCGGAGCTTCTGAAAAAGGCGTTTTCCTTTGATGTGCAAACACTGGGATATCAGTTCCTCTCACCCAAGAAAAAACCCATCCCGACGGTTGTTGTAAACACAAAAGTAAAACACAATGCAGGCCACAGAATACCTGACGGGTGACCATCTACAAACAGGGTGGTCCTGGAAGTGACCGCTAAGACCAAAGACGGCAAAGTAATATTCAAGGGCGAGAGGATTTATATGCCGCAGGCAACTACCAACCTTAATGATAAGATGATCTACGGTGCCCACTGGAAGGTGGGATTTATCCGTGACACGAGCATCCAGCCCTATAAAGGCAGGAAGGAGACCTTCGATATAAAACTCCCAATGGGAGTTAGGACGGTTGATGTGACAGCAGAACTTACCTACCAGCTAATCCCAGGAGACAAGATACCGATTCATACAGTGACCAGGAAAGTATCTATCGATTAAGAGGGAGAGGTCAGACGAAAAAAGCAATGCCTGTGCATCGGCAGACATAGCCTTTTCGATGGCGTGGCTGAGGAACTTCCCTTTGATGATTATGAGATCGATTTCATCTTGATGGTTACCACTATTTGTTTTGTTGATGATATTAACAAAGCCTTTCAGGAAGCAAATCGGGTTCTTTCGCAAGGAGGATTTCTTATAGTCGGTGAGGTGGATCGAAACAGTCCGATAGGGCAACTTTACTTGAAGCATCAAAATGAGAATGTATTTTACAAAGAAGCGAATTTTTTCTCTGTTAATGAAGTCGTTAAAGTTATGGAGTAATCAGGTTTTGGAGATTTTGTTTTTAAACAGACCATTTTTCACAGTCTATCTGAAGTCACGGAAAATGAACCGGTTAAACCCGGTTATGGCGAAGGATCTTTTGCGGTGGTACGAGGTAAGAAGGGATAACCTCAACTATGGTGTGCCAATGAGACCTATGGACCGACCTGATCAACAGAGAAATTGTGGCATACCAAGCGGGGCGTCGGATGTGCCTCGGGAAAGGAACGGCGGGATTTGAGGCTCGTCGATTTCCTGCCGGCTCATCAGTTCTTGACTCGGATGGCTGAGGTGAAAGGTGGAGGCCCTCAATAATATTGCAAACCGTTCATGGACGGTTCGGAGATAATGAGTGCCAAAAACCCATGTTTTTGACGAAAACGCGAACGATTATGACGCGTGGTTTGACCGTAATCAGCAAGCCTATAAATCGGAACTCGAAGCCGTGAGGCAGCTGCTACCCAGAGGTGGTAAAGGCTTGGAGATTGGTGTGGGCACAGGTCGTTTTGCTGTACCCCTGGGTGTGTCCCTCGGAGTAGATCCGTCACCGGTCATGAGCAAGGCCGCTGCCGGAAGAGGCATAAAGGTGGTCTTGGGCGTAGGTGAAAACCTGCCTTACAAAGAGGGCAGCATTGATTTCGTGCTAATGGTGACAACAGTCTGCTTTCTGGACGATGTGGCCGGAACTCTCAGGGAGGGGAATCGCGTGCTCAGAGAGGGAGGCTACATTCTGATCGGGTTCATAGATAGGGCGAGTTCCCTCGGTGCAAACTATGAGAGACGTAAACAGCACAGCTTATTCTATCGAAAAGCCAAATTCCTATCTTCAGATGAACTTGTGTCGCATTTGAAACAGGCTGGCTTCCGGGACTTCCTATTCCGCCAAACGCTCTTCGGGGACCTGGGTGGGATGGAGCAGCCCGAACCGGTAAAACCTGGCCACGGCAAGGGCTTATTTGTCATCGTAAGGGCTGCAAAAGCAGCCAGACCAAAAAGAGAGTAGTAGGAGAAATCGGCCCTTGCCCATGCTAATAGTAATACATTCAAAAGCGTCCATTAATCACCAAAGGGGGAAAAAAAATGTTGAAGGTAAGATTCTTTATGAATGAGCCCAATGGCAAGCCCTGAAAGCATTTCAAGGAGATGATGCCCAGGCTGGGCGAAAAGTATGACATCGAAATAGAAACCATTTCCAAGCCAAAGGAAGAGTATAACACAGACCACTGCTGTCCAAGATAAATTGTTAACAGAGGCGATAACCCATTAATATTATTAGTAAATCAGCTCAAATTATTTGTTATCGACTTGAAAATTCATTTTAGGCCATAATTCCCAAAAATATTTGGGAGGTCATGGCCTATG
>JBDRPB010000212.1:0-3432 GCA_043809485.1 Pseudomonadota bacterium
TTCGCCGATATGGCTTATGTGATTACATGCCCTGAAGGTGAATGCCGGTATTTTGAGGGAAATCGCAGGGCCCAAAAACGGGTAGAAAGAACCAGGGCCATCATTACTGATATCGGACTGGAAGCAGAACGTGTTGGGATAGTTGTTGGCTCAAAAGATAATCCTAAATCATTGGGCGAGGTGGCCGGGGAGATTTTTTCTGGCATATGGCGATTAAAGCCGTCGCCGGTATTGGACAAAGTAAGTAGTACCTGAACGAAAACCCCGTTCAGGCACGATTTTGGATTGCGGATTTTGGATTCAAAAAAGAATGCAATTTCAGTGCGTTTAAAATTTTCGAGTAAAACTGGAAAACCACATTTCGAGGTTTTCGTTCAGACACTAAGTAGGATGGGTTGAGCCCGGTGGGACGAAACCCATATGGGATTTTGCCTGAACATGACTTTTCGTTCAAGTACTACCTTATTCAAATAATCAGGAGATATGTCATATGATTACTGCTGAACAGAAATCCATTGATGAGATAAGGGAGATGATGGTCCCTCATAAACGGATCCTTGCCCTGGGCTGTGGTTCCTGCGTGGCTGAGTGTGCGGCCGGCGGAGAAAAGGAGACGGCAATGCTTGCGTCGGCCCTTCGTATGGCGGGCAAGATGAATGGGGAGGATGTCGGGATCTCCGAAAAAACCATAGATCGTCAATGTGTAAAAGAATTTGTCATTCAATTAGATGATGTCATTGACCAATACGATGCAATCCTGTCCCTTGGCTGTGGTGCCGGGGTACAGGCCATTGCCGACATGTACCCTGAGGTGCCTGTAATCCCGGCCCTGAACACGGAATTTATGGGCGAGACCAAGGATCAGGGGTACTGGGTGGAGAGTTGTATCGGGTGTGGCGATTGCATGCTTTATTACTTTGGCGGGGTCTGTCCGCTGACGCGTTGCTCAAAGCAACTTCTTAACGGGCCATGCGGTGGGTCAATGGACGGGAAGTGCGAAGTAAACCCGGAAGTCCTCTGTGCCTGGCAACTGATTATCGACCGTTTGACGAACTTTGGCGCATTAGACAGGCTTGAGATGATTTACCCGCCCAAAGATTGGTCCAAAAAGCAGGGGGCCGGGCCGAGAAAAATTATCAGAGAAGATCAGCAGGGGTCAATATCCTGACTTATTGAGATGTTACATCATCAGGAGTGAAGCGCATGAGCAACCTGAAAAAAGTCCTTGAGATTGGAAAATTTGCAGTTACTGCTGAATGTGGTCCTCCAAAGGGGGCGGATTCTGAGTCTGTGCTCAAAAAGGCAAAGTTCTTGAAGAATAAGGTTGATGCCGTCAATGTGACGGATAACCAGACTGCTATTGTGCGCATGTCCAGTCTTGCGGCCTGCAGTTTGCTTAAGACCGGGGGTTTTGATCCGGTCCTGCAGATGGTAGTGAGAGACCGGAATAGAATCGCCCTCCAGTCTGATATTCTGGGTGCATCAGCCCTCGGAATAAGGAATGTATTGTGCCTGTCTGGCGATCACCAGATTTTCGGGAACCAGCCCCAGGCTATGGGCGTATTTGACCTCGATTCTATCCAGTTTGTCCAGGTAGTGAAGGCAATGCGGGATAATGGGACCATACTTGGCGGTGATGCCTTAAACATGCCCCCTGACATATTTATTGGTGCTGCCGCCAACCCCTTTGCAGATCCTTTTGAGTTCAGGGTTGTCCGCCTTTCCAAAAAGATAATGGCAGGAGCAGACTTCATACAGACACAATGTATTTATAATTTAAAGAGATTCGAGACATGGATAAACATGGCCAGGGACAAGGGTCTTACTGAAAAGGCATTTATCCTCGGTGGTGTCACCCCTCTAAAATCTCCTGGCATGGCCAAGTACATGAAGAACAAGGTCTCTGGTATGGATGTCCCTGATGAGGTCATAAAAAGGATGGAAGGTGTTCCCAGGGATAAACAGCGCGAAGAAGGGATACGAATCTGCGTTGAGACCATTGAAAGGCTTAAGGAAATGTCAGGCGTTAAAGGTGTCCATATCATGGCCATTGAATGGGAAGAGGTGGTTGGAGAGATTGTGGAAAGGGCAGGGTTATTGCCGAGACCGGTCGTTTAAAGATGATAGGGGTGAAGTGATGCCATCCAAATATACGATACTTACCCAGCCGGTTCCTCATCGCTTTAAACCGGTCATCAGATCGGGAATTATAGCGTGGGAGGAGGGCTGCCTGAAGTGCGCTGTGTGCGTAAAGACAATGTGCGTATACGGCGTATACGATAACCGCGGTCTTGATCCCCGCCCGATGATCGACTCCATCGACAACCAGTGCATGAATTGCTTAAGGTGCGTGCAAGGTTGTCCCAGGGAGCTGATCCATAAGTCCATGAATCCGGAATACAGTGCTCTGGGAGATCCCTACTGGACCCCTGATATTATTTCCACACTGTGGTATCAGGCGGAAACAGGGAAGATCCCGGTCTCGGGAGCGGGCTATCCAGGCCCTTTCAGTGGACCGGGCTTTGATTCAATGTGGACCGATATGTCCGAGATTGTCCGGCCTACAAGGGATGGCATTCACGGACGTGAATATATCAGCACCGCCATAGACCTGGGAAGAACCCCTGAATTTTTGAGGTTTAGCGAATCCGGGGAGCTTGACGGTGATGAACCCCTTGTTACGAGTATTCCACTCCCTATTTTCCTGAAGTTCCCGGCTTTTGGCGCCTTGAGCATAGAGGTTATAAAAGGCTGGGCAATGGCTGCTGGGCAACTGGGGACCCTGGTGGCCCTCCCGCAGGAAAAGATCAATGCATCATTAGATAATTTCGGTCAATGGCTGATGCCGGTTTTACCCGAAGGACCCGAATCTGTTTCTATCCCGAAAGGGGTTCGAGTCATAGAGATTCCGTGGTCTGAAAATTTGGAAAAAACTATCAACGACATAAAAAAGTTATATTCTGCTGTCTTGATATCGGTAAAAATACCCATGGCCGAAGGAATCGAGGAAAAAGCCCTTTCACTCACAAGAAAAGGCATCTCGATTATTCATCTTGAAGGGAGTTCGGATGGCCGGTTCCTGGATGACGAAACCCGGTACTTGAAAGACGGAATCCGTTCGGTGCATATGAAGCTTGTTGATGATGGGGTACGAGACAATCTGACCCTGCTGGCGAGCGGAGGGCTTTCCATGGCCGAACATGTGGCCAAGTCCATGCTATGCGGGGCAGACGCGGTATTTGTTGATTTTCCTATTCTTATAGCCCTTGAGTGCAGGATGTGCCGGCGATGCACTGAAGGCCTTCCTTGCCCGGTAGAAATAGACGATGTCTCGTCAGGCTGGGTAGCAGCGCGCGTCGTTAACCTTCTTGGTGCCTGGCACAACCAATTGCTTGAAGTGATGGGCGCCATGGGTATCAGAGATGCCAGGCG